>NZ_JAVXKG010000004.1:0-157504 GCF_036647415.1 Algoriella sp. | reverse complement strand
CTGCTTACTTTAACGATGCACAACGTCAAGCTACAAAAGAAGCTGGAGAAATTGCAGGTCTTAAAGTTGAGCGTATTATCAACGAACCAACTGCAGCTGCATTAGCATACGGATTAGATAAAGCACATTCAGATAAAAAAATCGCTGTTTACGATTTAGGAGGAGGAACTTTTGACGTTTCTATCTTAGAATTAGGAGATGGTGTTTTCGAAGTATTATCTACAAATGGTGATACACATTTAGGAGGTGATGATTTTGATGACGCAATCATTAACTGGTTAGCATCAGAATTCCAATCAAGAGAAGGTGTAGATTTGAAGAAAGACCCAATGGCTTTACAACGTTTACGTGAGGCTGCTGAGAAAGCTAAAATCGAATTATCTTCTTCTGCACAAACAGAAATTAATTTACCATACGTTACAGCTAACGAAACAGGACCAAAACACTTAGTAGAAACTTTAACTCGTTCTAAATTTGATCAGTTAACAGAAAGCTTAGTAAAACGTTCTATGGATCCTTGTCAAAAAGCATTATCTGACGCTGGTTTATCAATTTCTGATATCGACGAAGTAATTTTAGTTGGTGGATCTACACGTATCCCTAAAATCCAAGAAGAAGTAGAAAAATTCTTCGGTAAAAAACCATCAAAAGGAGTTAATCCTGATGAAGTTGTTGCTGTAGGTGCTGCTATTCAAGGAGGTGTATTAACAGGTGATGTAAAAGACGTATTATTATTAGACGTTACGCCATTATCTTTAGGTATCGAAACTTTAGGAGGTGTTTTCACTAAATTAATCGAAGCAAATACAACTATTCCTACTAAAAAATCTGAGACTTTCTCTACAGCAGCAGACAATCAGCCAGCTGTAACATTAAGAATTGGACAAGGAGAGCGTGCTTTATTTAATGACAATAAAGAAATTGGACGTTTTGACTTAGTTGATATTCCACCAGCACAAAGAGGTGTTCCTCAAATCGAAGTAACATTTGATATTGATGCGAATGGTATCTTAAGTGTTTCTGCGAAAGATAAAGGAACTGGAAAAGAGCAATCAATCAAAATTGAAGCATCTTCTGGTTTATCTGACGCTGATATCGAAAGAATGAAGAAAGAAGCGCAAGAAAATGCTGCTAAAGATGAAGAAGCAAAAGAGAAAATTGAAAAAGTAAATGCTGCTGACGCTTTAATCTTTCAAACAGAAAAACAATTAACTGAATACGGAGAAAAAATTCCGGCTGATAAAAAACAACCTATCGAGGATGCTTTAGCTGAAGTTAAGTCAGCACATGCTGCACAAGACATCGCTGCTATTGATTCTTCTATGGAAAAATTAAACACAGCTTGGAATGCGGCTTCTGAAGAAATTTACGCTGCAATGAACGAAGGTCAACAAGGTGGTGCGCAAGCTCAACCAGGTGCTGATCAAGGTCAAGCGAAAAATGACGGAGTAGAAGACGTAGACTTCGAAGAAGTAAAATAATAGAATTTCATTTATCAAATAGAAAGCCACTCAATTTTTGAGTGGCTTTTTTTTGTGTTTATTTATTTCACATTGAATTAAAATCTTCGTTTGTATAAATACTTAATATATAACAAGTTGACGTTCCTCCATAATCATTATCTTGTGTTGATGTTATCACACGATACGTCATTGTACTCCCTTGGTATATTTTTATCATATCACCGTCATCAACATACGAATCTATAATTTTACCTCCCCATATTTTTATTTGGCTGATATAGGCATTAATTATATTCGTTTTATGAACTTGAATACTTAAACGTGTTTTTGAAGAATAATCTGAATAGTAATAATTTAAAAAAGATTCTGCTTTATCATTCATGTAATCTTTTTTAAATGTATAACTTATACTTCCTAAACTTTCGTCATCAGGCTCAGAACCACTAATAAATTTCCAAGATTTATTAGTTAAATAATCATCTACTCCAGAAATATCCTTTTTTCGAATAGAAAGTAATTCACTTAAAGTTAAATTTTGACCAAAAACTGATGGCATGATTAGTAGAATAAATAATACAAATATTTTTTTCATTTCAATTTTTCACGAATATATGATTTTTCTTATCATTTATTTTATGGGAATCCGTAATTATACTATTCATTACTAAATGATTATTGAAATATAAAATCATAAAAAAACTGCAAATTAGTAATTTGCAGTTTTTAAAAATATAATTTGAAATGATTGTCTTAAAATTTATATCGCAATGTTGTCATTAATTGACGTGGAGCAATAGGATTTACACTATAATTTTCGTGTACATTATAATTCAATTCATTTGTTATATTAGATAATCTAGTTAACAACGAGAATTTCTTCCAATTATAACCTAACGAAACATCTATTGTTGTGTAAGCTGATAATGGAATTTCACGATCAAATATTCCACCTGGTAAATTAGCGTCAACAGTGTTGTTCCAACCTCCTACTCTTTTTCCAATATAATTTCCGATAGCTCCTACAGAAAAACCTTTTAATGCTCCATTTGGCAACGTATAAAAGAAACTTAAATTCGCTGTATTTGCAGGTGTTCTTACTAAACGATCACCAACTATAAAACTTCCTTTTAATCCAGATGTTTTTGTATAACGCATATCATTATAACTATATCCTGCCATAATGCTTAATCCAACAACAGGACGAGCTGTAACATCTACTTCTATACCTTTACTTTTTGTTGCACCGCTTAATACTTTTATTGTTGTATCTGTATTTAGCGATCCGTCTGCTTTAAATTCTGCTGTTTGAGCTAAATTATCGTTTGTAATTTGATACAATGTAACATTAGTACTTATCACTCCTTTCCAGAAATCATTCTTAATACCAACTTCATATTGATCGATAATTGATGGTTTTATTGCCTCTAAATTTACTGTTGTACCAGAATTTGGCGTAAACGAGTTAGAGTAACTTGCAAAAATTGCCATGTCTTTTATTGGCTGGAAAACTAATCCCACTTTTGGTGTAAAAGCTTGATCTAAACGCTTACCATCTACCTTAACTTCAATAGGATTTTTTGTCAAATCCATTGTTGTTACTTGTGCTTCTTGCCAAGACCAACGTAAACCAGCTAAAACTTTAATTTTTTCTGTAACCGAAATTAAATCTTGAAAATAAACACCAAAACGATTTGTTTTAGTTTTTACAATTCTCGTATTTTTTGCATCTGGAATTATTCCATTTCCTTGATCAAAATTCTCGAAATCATATACATTTCCACTTCCATAAGTTTTCTGATCAAATACAAATGTGTACGCTTTTGCAGCTGAATTATCAAAATCTACACCTGTTAACAATTGATGTTTTATTTTTCCTGTGTTAAAATTTCCTTGTAAATTAAGCTGTTCTGCATACAATTGCTCTGTATTTTTATTTTGCCCTAATAGACGTGCCCAGTTTCCTTTTGCATCTGGCTGAATACGTTCAGTTCCTTTCGATTTTCTATCGTAATCTTGAAAAGAGCTGTTAAAATTTAATTTCCAATTTTCATTAAACTCATGCTTTACCAAAGCACTTGCACTTGCTTGACGTGTTTGTCCATTCGACCAAACTGCTCCCAAATATGTACTTCTTGGTAAATCTAAAATTTCTTTTCCGATAATTGCCGTACCAAAATCTGGTGTCCAATCATCATGTAAATAATCTGCTTGTAAAACGATCTCTGTTCTGTCTGACACTTTAAATAATAATGAAGGATTAACATAAAAACGTTCTCTTTTTACAACATCTCTAAAACTTTCAGAATTTTCATAAGAACCAGTAAAACGGTAAGCAATGTTATTATTTAATGGTCCATAAAAATCAACTGCTGGTTTGTAAAATGCATTACTTCCTACTTGCATACTAACCTCACCTCCACTATTAAATTTTGGCTTTTTAGTTACCATATTCAAAATTCCACCTGGAGTTACATTTCCAAAAAGTAAAGCCGCGCTTCCTTTCAAAACCTCAACTCTTTCTAAAGAAGAAACTTCTGGAATTGATCCATTGTTAAAACGGAAACCATTTTTGAACATATTGTTAGATGACATATCATATCCTCTAGAAAAGAATGATTCTGTTGCAGCTCCACGAGCCGATCCTACATAAACGCCATTCACATTTTTCACAACATCACTCAACTTTACAGCTTGTTGTTGCTCTATTGTTTTACTACCAATAATTTGAACACTCTGTGGTAAATCCATTGGTTTTATATCCAAACCAGAAAGCATTGTCTCTTTCTTTTTATTTGGAGAATCAGTAATTTTTATAACAACTTCATTCAAAGAAGTAATATCTTCATTCAATACAAAAGATATAAAACTCACTTCGTTTGCTGTAACATCTACCGATTTTGATTGTTTCTTTAAACCCTCACCTTCTAAAGTTATCGTATGATGACCTTCCGGAAAATTAGAAAAACGAAATTCTCCATTTTCATTTGTTTCTGTTGATGTAGATGATTTTGCCATCTTAATTACAATTCCAGAAACGGGATAACCGTCAGAAGAAGTAATTTTACCCTCAATAACTCCTGTACTTTGTGCTAACAAACTAACCGAAGAAAATAGTAGTATAAAAAATAATTTGATTTGATAATTCATATTCTGTTTATTTGGAATAGATAAAAATAATGGCGCAAATGTAAAAACTTTCTTAAAACGAACAAAGTTTATTTAGAATAATTAATAATAACTTTAAATAACTATTAATCAATTAACTATATTTTAAAATTACATATTTTTAGAAATTATTTTAAATACATTATCAAGTATTTATCAAATAACAACACTGAGTTTATCAGATTTAGTCATTATGTTAAATATTTTCTTAAAATTTAAATAACAAGCAAAATCCCTTTTACTAATATTGAATATTTTATAGGAATATTTAAAAAGTAGACTGAATATTTCTTATTTTTAAAGATGAATTAACTCTATGAATTTCAAATCACTACTTTTTATTTTATTCGCAACTTTTGCATTTGGACAAAACTATAATTTCAAGAATTCCTTTGATTCTATAGAAGTTAATCAAACGAAACGAAAATATACTCGTGTTAATTATTATATAAACGATATAAAATCGCATGCTTTAAAAGAAAATAAGCGTCCTGAATATCTTTATGCTTCGATAAAGGATTTTGAAAATATTAGTAAACAACATACAAAAAAAGAAGATATTGTAAAGCGAATTTCTCCATTAATAGAAAAAGAAATTGCGCGTAGCAAACCGATTGACAGAGCGTTTCTTAATTTTTATTATGCAAATTTATTGTTTGACAATATAAATATAGAGATAACTACAAAAAATGATTTATCAATTAATTTTATTGATTGGACTTTCGAGAAGCGATTCAAAACAATTGATTCTTTGTTAACAGAATCCATTAAAAATGTAGAATTGCTAGAAAATGAACCGACCGAAAAATGGAAAATTTTGTTGAATGCTGAAATTGTAAATCAAGTTTTAAACAAAGAAGTGAAAATTTCGGTGGATAAATACAATCAATTTTCATTGATTCCGACTCTATATAATTTATTTGGAAATTTATACATAAATGGAATAGATCAACTTTATAAAAATAAGCGTTTTACAAAAGAAAATAAATATCAATTAATCGCAAATAAAATCAATCCGATTCTATCTAAAATTAATCAATTAAATAAAGAAAAAAACTATAACGAAGCTCGTTCATATCAATATTATAGAAATCTTGATAAAAATAATTTCAATGAATTTGAACTATTAAAAGATACATTAAGCAAAATTCCAGCAGATTTTAATGCCCAAATTCTATATTATAAATTAGCTACGTCTTTTGACGGAAATGAAGACATTTCAAAAAAATTTGAGCGATTAAATGAAGCAATAAAACTTTATCCAAACTCTATTTGGACAAAAAACTTAGTTGAATTTCGCGATAATATTTCTAAACCAGATTTAGAAATTGAACATACAGAAAGTTATCCAAGCAATGAATATATACCGATTTCTATCAATTATAAAAAAGTAAATGAGCTTTATATAAGAGTTTACAAGAAAAATTATTCACCAAAACACGACGAAGATTATACAAAATATGATTCTTTAACAAAAAGTTACAAACCAACGGGAGAATTAATTTATAGTGAAAAAATAAATCTAAAAGATTTTAAAGATTATAATCGTCGTACAGTTTTATACAAAATAAATCCGTTAGCAAGTGGATATTATGAAATTTTCATGAGTAATAATGTAGATTTTGTAGACGATTTTTATTTCAATATTGTGGAAAATAATACAATTCAAATTTCTGATTATTTTATTTCGGCTTTCGAAACGGAAGAATTAGAAAATGGCTACAAGTACAAAGGACAAATAATTAATCGTAAAAATGGTTTACCATTTGCCAACAAAACAATAAAACTTTATGGTGATAGTAAGAAAAATGATTTTCAGAAAGTAAAAAGTATCAACACAAATGGAAATGGGGAATTTACTTACAAATCCAATGATGACTCTGATAAAAGAGAAGATTTAGATAATTTGTATTTGTATATTCCGTCTACAAAGGATTTTTTTGATTTATCAAACTCTAATATTGATGAAATTCATGATTATTCTGACAATGAAGATGACATAGAAACAGATGCAACAATTTTGTTGGACAGAAAAATTTATCGTCCGAACCAAGAGATGTTTTTTAAAGCAATATTACATGAAAGAAATTCTATAAAAGGAAAAATACTTCCGGATGTAGATTTAACTGTTTTTATAAAAAATCCGAATGGAGAAAAAATTGATAGTTTAAACCTAAAAACGAATGATTTTGGTTCTATAAGCGGAAAATTTAAACTTCCTGAAGAAACTTTGAATGGAAGTTTCAGAATAGAAATTCATCGTTTAAATAACAAAAACTCTATTCATTCTATCAATTTTAATGTTGAAGAATACAAGCGTCCAACTTTTAGAGTTGTTCTCGAAAAAAATAAACAAACTTTAAAAAATGGAGATACGGCAACTTTCAAAGGATTTGTAGAATCACTTTCTGGTGCACGACTAAATGATGCAACAATTCAGTATTATTCTGAAAGTAATTATGGTACTATTACAGAAGATTTTGATACAATAAAAACAGATCAAAATGGAGAATTTCTAATAAAAAAAATATTAAAAGGGAATGAAAAAACAGATCATTTTATATTGTATGTTACAGCTATTTTACAAACTGGTGAATCTCAAACTACCGAAACCAACTATTATTATGGAATAAATTCGGTTAAAATAAATTTAATTTCTGATGAAATTTTTATTAATAAAGATTGGAATAAAATTACGTTAGAAACTGAAAATATTAATAAGATTTTTGTCCCATTAAAAGGTAAAGTTACAATCTACAAACTTCCCGAACCAAAAGGAATTTATGGAACTAATAGTTTGAGGTTTGATTCAGCTTATGATTTATTGTCACAAAAAGAAAAACAAGATTTCTTTGGAAATTATAATCTAAATAAAAAAAATACAACTAGTTGGAACAAAGAAAACATTATTCAACAAACTGATTTTGATACAAATATTGACAAAACAATAAAAATTAATCAACCAGAAAATCTAAAAAAAGGATATTATTTAGTTGAAGCAATTTCAATCATCAATAATGATACAATTTCTAATTCTAGAATTATCAAAATTGCAGAAGATATTTCGTACCGTTTTTCTGACAAAGAATTTTTGACAACAAGCGTAGAAAAAGCATCTTATAATATTGGGGATACGTACAAAGTCGATTTCGAAACTGATTTTGATGACAATGCTGTAATTTATCTTTATATACAAGATCAAAATAAGTTTATTAAAACGGAGAAATTAAATTTCAAAAACGGAAAAGCAACTTATTCTACAAAAATAACAGAAGAAATGGTTACGAATAAATTTAGAATTGATTATTTATTTATTCACAATAACCAATATAAAAGTGAATTTATTACAATTCCTACCATCCAAAAAAATCATGAATTAATTGTAAAAACAGAAGTTTTTCGCGATAAAATACAACCAAATCAGCAGGAAACTTGGTCGTTAAAAATTACAAATCCTACAAATAAGACTGCAAATGCCGAAGTTTTAACAACAATGTATGACGCGTCTTTAGACCAATTCCGAAGTAATAATTATTATAATCAAATTGATTGGAAATCTAATTCATATTACCCTTTTACATCAAGAAAAATTACAGAACGATTTTATAATTATTCAAGTTTTGGTTCACTTTATCAGCCAAAAAATATTTATCCTATAGAATTTAGATTTCCAAAAATTAAAACAACTTTGTTTGATGATTTTAGAGATGCCGATATTGATGAAATTGTAAAAAAAGCAAGTCTTAGTTATGTTACGACATCAGAAGATAGTGAAGATTTTCTTTATCAATTGAGTGGAAATGTTAGTGGACTTGATTTAGCAGAAGTCGTTACAACAGGTTATGGTACTCCAGGCGCTGCAAATAACATAAAAATAAGAGGTGTAGGCAGTGTAAATTCACAACAAGAAGCTTTAGTTATAATAGATGGAGAAATAAAAAAAATAACAGATATAACAAATGAAGATATTGCAGAAATAACGGTGTTAAAAAGTGAAGAAGCTACAGCTTTATATGGAAGTCGTGGAGCAAATGGTGTAATTATTATACAATCAAAAAATAAAAATACGGAAGAAAAATCAATCGATTTATCAACTATAAAAGCACGTACAAATCTGAATGAAACAGCTTTCTTCTACCCTTCTCTACGAACGGATAAAGAAGGAAATGTATCATTTGACTTTACAACACCAGAAGCGTTAACAGAATGGAAATTATTGGTATTTGCACATGACAAAGAATTAAATTCTGGTGATGGAACTTTTATTACAAAAACACAAAAAGACTTGATGGTTTCACCACATTTGCCTCGTTATTTCAGAGAAAATGATGAAATGATAATTTCTACTCAAATACAAAATATTTCGGATAAAAATCTAAATGGAAATGTAAAATTAGAATTTATCAATCAAAAAAATAATCAAATAATTAATTCAGAATTTAACGTAATTAATGAAACTCAAAATTTTGAAGTTAGTGCAAAACAAACTTCTGTTATAGAATGGAAAATAAAAATTCCTGAAAACTACGAAGATGTTTTGGTAAAAATTGTTGCCGGAACATCGGATTTTTCTGATGGTGAGCAACAAATACTTCCAATATTATCTAACAAAATTACAATTACAGAAAGCCAATCAATTGTTCTTTTACCACAAGAAAGTAAAGAAATTAAACTTGATATTTCTCCTAATCAATTCGAGCTTTTTAAGCTCAAAATAGAAACTAATCCGTTGTTTACGGTTCTTAGTTCGTTGGAGCAATTGGCAATATATCCATACGATTGCACCGAACAAACGACAAGTAAATGGTTTGCGTATAAAATGTTAGCCATTTTACAGAAAAAATACCCAAAAATTGCTGAATATTTCAAAACGATTAATCAAAAAAACATACCTAAAACTGGTTTAGAATATGAAATTTCGACGAAGCAAACTTCTTGGAATAAACCTGCAAAATCGCAAGATAAAATTATAGCTGAAATTGCAAAAACGATGGATGAAAAATATATTCAGAAACAATTAACTATTTTAGAAAATAAATTAATCAAAGCACAATTCAGTGACGGAAGTTTTCCGTGGTTTATTGGTGGAAAAACAAATGTAGAAATCACAAAACAAAATCTGATTTATATTGGACGATTAATTAAATTTTATCCAGAAAATATTTCAAATGATCTTAAAAAATCATTTTCAAAAGGACTTGATTATTTAATTGATTATAACTTAAATTTTGAAAAAAATAATATCAAAAAACAATATAATTTAAATGAGTTTGTTGATGTTATTTACATCGATCAATTTTATCCTACAAAAAATAAAAAACTTGATGATGTAAAGAAAATGTATGAAAACGAGTGGAATAAAATCGAAAAAACAGCAGGTAATAGAAATTTAGAATTTAGAGCAAAATCTGCAATTGTAGCAAATTATCTTAATGCAAAATCGTATGCAACAACGTTGGTAAAAAGTATAGAAACTGAAATGATTTTAGATAACACAAATGGAAATTATTGGAACACCAACGAAAATCTATTTCTAACAAATTCTATTTCTACACAATCCTTAATAATAGAAGCTTTTGAAGCAAATAAAATGGATACAAAAAATCTTGTTCAATGGATTTTACAACAATACAAACAAAACTCGTGGCACGGTACATTGGGTACTAACTATGCACTTCATGCTATTATTTCTACTTCAGATTTTAATGAAAATTCAACAAAAATTGAAATAGAAGGAATTGATTCGAGTAAAATTCAACAATTATTTGGACAAAATATTTTCGAAACTTCTAACCTTAATGAAATTCCGAAATCAATCAAAATCAAAAATAATTTTTCTGTCATTTTAAATGGAAGTATCGTAAATTATAAGTCTGTTCCTATTAATGAAATAAAATCGAATCAAAATAAATTACGCGTAGAGAAAAATCTATTTATCAAAGAAAATAACAAATGGATTCCGTTAAATAGAAAAATAAAATTAGGCGAAATTGTTCGAATTAATCTAACTTTAATTTCAGATGAAGACATCAGTTATGTACACCTGAAAGATTATCGTGCAACAGGTTTTGATCCAGTTTTTGTACCTTCAAAATATTATTGGAATAATTCTGTAGGTTACTATTTTGAGACAAAAGATGAGGAAACAAATTTCTTTATTGATTATTTACCAAAAGGAGAACATCAATTTGGATATGAAGTAAAAGCCAATTTACAAGGAAAATTCAACAACGGTATTTCACAAGCAGAAAGTATGTATAACCAAAATTACAAAACACATACTGACAACAAAATCATAGAAATAGAAAAATAATCGTACATCTTTCATTATCAATAGATTTTAATCTTAATGTTAAAAAACCAACTAAAATACTTATTTTTGGATTGATTTTGGCATTAAACCAATCTCAAACAAGAAACTTATATGAAAAAATTAGTATTCGTGATGGCTGTTTTAGTGACAGTTGCTTCATGTAAAAAAGAAGATAAAGTAGTAGGTAAAGATAAAGACGGAAAAGAATTAGTTGTGAACGAAAAAGGTGACACAGTTGCCAAAACAGAAACACAAGATTCATTGAAAGTTGAAACAACAACTGCTCCAAAAATAGTTGCTGTAGCCAAAGGAACAGATGGTAAATTTGCTTATAAATATAATTTAGAGATTGGTAAAACTTATCCGATGACATTAGCGGTTAAAACAACGCATTCGGCATCTGATGGAAAACAATCTCAAAAAATGGTGAGCGAAAGTAAAAAAGAAATAGATTATACAGTAAAGGATTTTAAAAATGGTGTTTATACACTAGAAGTACATTCTAAAGGTTATAGTGAAAAAATGACAGATCCTTCTGGAAAATCAATTTCGTATGACACAAATTCTGCAAAACCTGCAAATAAAGATATTGCAGTTTCTTGGTCTATTTATAAAGCCATGACTGGAAAAACTTACACAATGAAAGTTGACCAAAAGGGTAAAGTAATTAGTGTAGATGGTTTAGACGCATTAAAATCGTCTATTCTAAACTCTGTAAAAAAACAAGTTACAGCAGAAGAATTCAAATTTTTCACACAGGTTATCAATAGCTCTTTAAGCAAAGAAGCCTTATCTTCTCAGTTTGAAGAAACAATGAATATCTTTCCAAATAAGACATTAGCTTTAAATGAATCTTGGTCTGACAATCAAAAAATAGACAAAGGTCCGATGAAAGGAAGTCTTTCGATGAAAAGAACGTTAACAAGCGTAGAACCTACAAATACTACAATTACAGTCGTAGGAACACAAAACCTGAAAGGAACAGAAAGCCAACAAGGTATGTCAATGTCTGCGGATAATAATGCTAATGTAGATGGAAAAATTTTGATTGATACACAATCTGGGTGGATCAATAAAGTGAGCTTAACAAAAAAGGAAACATTAAAACGTACAATTGAAGCGCAAGGTCAAAAACAAACAATGACGGAGTCGGTTACAACTGTCACAACTGTTAATTAGTAATGAAAACAATTTTAACGATTATAATTTTAAGTATAATTTTCTTAACCATTTTTAGATTTTTAAGAAAAGTATTTGTGATAAAAAAAGCGTTTAAAGACGCGATTAATCAACAACAAAATGCTTATAATCAAAGTCAAAATACAACAAATAATGGTTCTTATCAAGAACCTCAAAACAATAAATCATTCGAAAAATCGAAATTTAACATAGAAGCTGAAACGGTAGATTACGAAATAATCGAAGAAGAAAAAAAGGATGAAAAATAAAAAGAATTTACTCTACGTTCTTGTATCATTACTACTTTTTGTAGTGATTGCTTTAGTTTATTGTGCACCTATTTTGTCAGGTAAATCGGTTATACAACCCGATATTATCAACTACAAAGGTAGTGCGCAAGAAATGCTAAATTATCAAGACAAAACCAATGAAAATGTCTATTGGTCGGATGCAATGTTTGGCGGAATGCCAACGTATCAAACTGGTGCGAAATACGATTTTGATGTCATAAAATCCATCGATTCTGTTATTCGATTTTTACCACGCCCAGCCGATTATATTTTCTTGTTATTTGCAGGTTTCTTTATACTTGGATTAACGGTTTTCAAGAAATGGAAATACGCTTTAGTTGGTGCTATTTTCTTTTCGTTTGGTTCTTATTATTTTGAATTGATTGCTGCAGGTCACAACGGTAAACTACATACAATTGGGTATTTTGCACCATTAATTGCTGGTATTTTATTATTATATCGCAAAAAATACATCAGCGGTTTTGTTCTTACAACATTGTTTATGGGATTGCAATTACAAGCCAATCACATCCAAATGACATTCTATTTATTTTTGGCGATGTTAGTTTTTGCAATCGTTCAATTTATTGATAGTATCAAAAAGAAAGAATTACCAGATTTTCTGAAATCATCTACTTTGGTTGTTGTAGCTGTAATTATTGCAGCAGGACTTAATGCAAATCGATTAATGTCAACTTATGAATACAGTAAAGAGACGACGCGTGGAAAATCTGAAATGACTTTACTTAAAAAGAATTCAAATGGATTAGATCACGATTATATCACACAATGGAGTTATGGAAAATTAGAAACATTAAATCTATTTATTCCAAATTTGATGGGTGGTGGTTCTCAAACAAATCCAGAAGATTTAAAAAATTATACATCCGAATTACAAAATACACAATATAGTATTGGTGAAGATGAATTTAATCAACAAGTTTTTCAAGCCGTAGCAAGTCAACCAAGAAGTGCATATTGGGGCGATCAGCCAGGAACTTCTGGTCCCGCTTATCAAGGTGCTGTAGTCGTTTTCTTATTTATTATCGGACTTTTTATGGTTCGTGGAAAATTCTCTACCTATAAAAAATGGTTAGTTGGTGCAACATTTTTAAGCTTTGTATTAGCTTGGGGGAAAAATTTACCATTTATCACCAATTTATTTATTGACTATTTCCCAATGTACGATAAATTCCGTGCTGTTTCTTCTATCTTAGTTATAGCCGAGTTTACGATGCCTTTCTTAGCAATTTTGACGTTATATTATTTCTTTAATTCTGATGAAAAAGAAGAATTCAAAAAGAAAGTACTATATATAGCTGGTGGTTCTACAGTTGCTATTTTAGTCATTTTATACTTATTTGGTGGAATGATTTTCCCTTTTAGTTCTCCTGATGAAAAATTAATGACCGAACAATTAATTGGTCAAATACAACAAGCAAATCCAAATGCAGTTGGAGTTTGGGACGGATTAATAAAACGATTAGACGAAGCTTTAATTTTGGATAGAATTGCAATGTTCAAAGCTGATACATTAAGAACATTATTGTTTGTTGTCTTAACTCTTGGTTTGATGATCGCTTATCTTTTCAAAGTAATCAAAAAACCCGCAATTGTCGTTTTCGCGATTGGAGCTTTAGCTTTGATTGATGGATATACAGTGAATAAACGTTATTTGAATGATGACAATTTTGTGTCTAAATATATTGTTGACAATCCTTTCCCTACAGAAATGTCGCCTCGTCTACAGTCCGAAGCAGAAAACAATAATAATGTTGCGCAAATTGCCTACAAAATTCCTTTGAACAATTTATTATCAAATATTGCGAAACAAGACAAATCACATTTCCGAGTTTACAATACAGCTTTAAGTACATTCAACGAAGCAGGAACTTCATATTTCGTTCCTTCTATTGGTGGGTATCACGCAGCAAAATTAGGTAAATATCAAGATGTTATTGATATTTATTTTTCTCAAAATCCAGAATTAAAACAATACGGAATAAAAGATGAAACTGGATTGATTAATGTATTGAATATGTTGAATACGAAATACATTATTCATGGTGATCCTACAGAACCAAAAGTTCAGCAAAATCCTACAGCTCAAGGTAGCGCTTGGTTTGCATCGAATATTAAATGGACAGAAAATGCGAATGATGAAATCTTAGCCATTAATTCTACTCCAGTTAATAATACGGTTATTTTACGCAAAGATTTGGTTAATAATAAAAACTTAAACGTTTCGCCAGATACAGCTTCAAAGATTGAATTGGTTGATTATTCTCCAATGAAAATGACCTACAAATCTTCATCTTCAACAGATCAAATTGCCGTTTTCTCTGAGATTTATTATCCTCACGGATGGACAGCAACTATTGATGGAAAAGAAATTCCGATCGAAAAAGCGAATTATGTTTTACGTGCAGTTCCTGTGCAAAAAGGAAATCATACAATTGTGATGGAATTTAAACCACAAGTTATTTCTACTGGAAATATGATTGTAATTATTTCGAATATTTTACTTTTAATCGTTGTGGTTGGAGGTGTTTATTTGGGATACAAAAAATGTTCTACAAAAGAGAATTTAAACTTAGCCACTAAAAAGGCTTAATTTTAGAATGAAAAAAATATTAATCATCACCTATTACTGGCCTCCTGCGGGAGGTCCTGGTGTGCAAAGATGGTTGAAATTCACAAAATATCTTCCTGAATTTGGATATGAAACCTATGTTTATATTCCAGAAAATCCTTCGTATCCAATTATTGATGAAACTTTAGTAAAAGATGTGAATCCGAATGTTAAAATCGTCAAGAACAAAATTTGGGAACCTTATCAATTAGCCGAAAAATTAAACCCTAAAAATAAAGCCTACAAAGCTGGTCATTTCGAGAAAAAAGAGAGTCAATCTTTTATGTCGAAACTATCTGTTTTTGTCCGCGGAAACTTTTTTATTCCAGATGCACGCAAGTTTTGGGTAAATCCTTCGGTTGATTATTTAAAAGATTTTTTACAAAAAGAAAACATTGATACCATTGTAACTTCTGGCCCACCGCATAGTTTACATTTGATTGGTTTAAAACTAAAAAATGAGCTTCCAAACCTAAAATGGTTAGCAGATTTTCGTGATCCTTGGACGCAAATTAGTTATCACAAAGAATTAAAATTAACATCTTGGGCAACTAAAAAACACGAAGATTTAGAGCGTAATGTTATGCAAAAAACAGATGTTGTTTTAGCAACAAGTTATGCTGATGGCGAGAACTTCAAGAAGATTGGCGCAAAACATGTAGAGGTTATTACAAATGGTTTTGAAGAAGTAAAACAACAAACAGAAAAAGATCAAAATCACTTTCATTTGACGTATTCTGGCGGATTAGAAATGCTTCGAAATCCTGTTGCTTTATGGAAGGCTTTGACGGAAATTATGAATGAAAATCAATCATTCAAAAATGATTTTAAGCTTGATTTTTATGGATCTTTGGCCGATGATGTAAAACAAACTATTGTAGATACTGGCTTGCAAAATAATTTGGTTGTACATGGTTATGTTTCGCATCAAGAATCGCTAAATGCTATAAATTCTGCAAATATCTTGATCCTAACAAATTTTGACAATGTGGCATCGAAAGGTATTATTCCAGGAAAATTATTTGAATATATGGCGACTGGAAATCCTATTTTAGCTATTGGTCCAACAGATGCTGATGTCGAAAGAATACTTCAAAAAACGAAAGCAGGCGATTATTTTTCTCATCAAAATACCAATGAAA
The DNA here is from genome assembly GCF_036647415.1 of Algoriella sp. Classification (NCBI taxonomy): domain Bacteria; kingdom Pseudomonadati; phylum Bacteroidota; class Flavobacteriia; order Flavobacteriales; family Weeksellaceae; genus Algoriella; species Algoriella sp. The sequence goes on along the minus strand of NZ_JAVXKG010000004.1, from coordinate 141,320 downwards.
TTAAAAATTTCATTCTCTCAATTTACAATCAATGGTTAAGAAATCCTTCTCAAAAATTTGAAACTAATGAAGAAGAAGTTCAGCAATTCAACCGAAAAAACTTAACAAAGAAATTGGTTGAAGTTGTGGATGGGTTGTAAAATTATTTCATTCCTAAATATCATAAAAATACCTGTTGTGTATTTTGATTAAAAATTCGCCAATTCGAGTTATTTTTAGAAACAGTGTGAATAAAAATTGTATCGAGAATAGAATTTTACTCGAACTAACATTTTTTTATAAAATTCTCAAAATACACAACAAGCTAAAAACTAAACTTTCAATTTACTTTTTAAGACGTTTACTTCATAAATAATCATTTGACTATATAATTTTTTATGAGAAAATTTCTATTTATCCTATTCACTTTTTTGATTTTTAATCAAATCCATGCTCAATTAGATACCAAACATTGGTTTGCGCCAATGTTTGATGCTACTAGAAATCCATATCCAATTCAGAAAATTTATTTATCCACAAATAGAACTACACCGTTTGAAGTTAAAATTTATAACAACAATATAGTTGTTGATAAAGTAACTATTAGCAAAGGAAATCCAGGAGTTTATTCAATTCCTCGTTCTTATATTATTACAACAAATTATACCGACTTATTCAAGCCCATAAAAATGGGTTTATACTTGGAGGCAGATTATGCATATTTTGCTAATCTTCGTTTTTCCACTGTAAATCATGCGGAAATCATTACTTCTAAAGGAAGCGCCGGTACAGGAACTTTATTTTATAGCGTAATGGCTCCTATTTCTACAAGGAATGATATTCTAAATTTTATGACGAGTATTTTGGCTACGGAAGATAACACAACTATTAATGTTTCAAAATTTAATTCTAATGTACGATTTAGTGATGGTATTAGTAGAAATGAGTTCAATATTATACTTAACAAAGGAGAATCTTACATTATAGAAGGAAATGGAACTTACTCTAATAATTTTTCAGGATTTATTGGTGCTAAAATTGAATCTGATAAACCAATTTCTGTAACAAATGGTAATTTTAATGGACAATATGCTGGAGATTATCCTAATGGTTCGGATATTTTGATGGATCAAAACGTACCTGTCAATCAATTAGGAAAAGAATTTGTCTTAGTAAAAGGAAATGCCGATATCGGAAAAAATATGGAAGGCGCAATTGTTGTTGCAACTAAGGATAATACAGAGATTTATGTAAACAATGAATCTATTCCATTAAAAACTCTGAACGAAGGTGAATATTATACTATTATAGATAATAAATACATCAATCAAGGAAAAGATCATTACAACTTATATATACAAACAACCGAAAACGCATATGTTTATCAATTATTAGGAGGTAGTAATACTACAAGTGTTGAAGCTACTGGTGGAATGAATTTTATTCCTGCACTAAACTGTTTTTTACCAAAAACAATTGATGAAATAGGATTAATCGATGAAAACGAGATTTACTTAGTAAATAATAGTAATAATACCTATTATTCGATAAATAATGTACCAACAAAACTTAATTTAATTACAGAAAAAGGCGCTAAAGTGACTGTGAACGGTATAACTCCTGACTCTAATTATGGTCCTTTTGATCTTACTGGATCATCAAATTGGGTTACTTACGGTATTCCAAACATAAAAGGAAATATATCAATAAAATCTGATAAAGCCATAACAGGCGGAATTACTGCTGGTAGTAGTGCAGCTGGTTATGGTGGTTTTTTTGCTGGATTACCAACCAAACCAACTATTGTTGCAGACGGCTGTTTTCCTGATGTTACATTAAGTGTAACACCTAATATTTATGAATCTTATCAATGGTTTGAAAATGGTATTGCAATTCCTGGTGCTAATGATGTTACATTCAAACCTCCAAAATTAGGATACTATTCTGTAGAAGTAACAATCGGAACTTGTCCTCCATTAAAAGCTGAATTTAAATTGGTTAATTGTGCTGTGGAATCTTCACAAAGTTTTGAAACATGTAACACAAATTTAATCGTTGTCAAACCAAAATTTACTAAATCTCTACAAAATATTGATTTATCTTCTGTAAAAATCATTACAAATCCCCAAAAAGGTAAAGTTAGTATAGATGCTACTTCTGGCGAAATTATTTATACACCAAATAGTGCTACTTCAGGAGATGATGAATTTCAATATAAATTTTGTGGTACAGATGAATTTGCTGATTGTGAAATTGTAACGATTAAAGTTAATCTTGAAGATTTGAAGGTTGTAGACAGGACAATCAAAACTTGTAATGTCAACAATTCTGGTGTTTTTGATTTGTCGCTTGCAGAGGTTACTGATATTGTTGATGCAACAAAAAAATATTATCCAACACGGCTAGATGCTGATAATGAAACAAACGAAATTATAGATTTTAAAAACTATACTTCTCAATCGAATAAAAAGGTATATGTTGTTGTAAAAACAAAAAGAGGTTGTGAACAAACTGCCGAAATATCATTAGAATTTTACCCTTTACCAATACTTGATTTATCAAAATATCAAACAGAATATTGTGGATTGGAGATTCAAATTAACTTAGATCAAATCACTACTCAAATTCTCACAAATAAAGATTTATTTGTTGTGAAATATTATACAAATAATGCAGATGCTTTAGCAGGAAATACAAATACATTACCCAATCTAAATACATTTGTTACAGAAACGACTATTTATGCTAGAATTGAATCTAAAAATGGATGTAGTCCTGTTATAGAAACACTTCACTTCAAGTTTGGAGAAAAAGTGAATTTATTTACAAAAGCATTTTCAGTCGAAGAATGTGATAGTGATTTTGACAAAATAGCAACTGTTGATCTAAATGCTTACATCAAGAATTTTACAGCAAATGGCGCAGTTCAAATTAGTTTCTATTCTAGTTTAATAAATGCATTACAAAACAAGAATTCTATTTCTCCTTCACAAGAAATTAATCAGTCCAAAACATTTTATATTCGATACGAATTAGCTGGATTTTGTCCTAATTTTTCAGAAATAACAATTGATATCAAATCACCTGAATATTCAACATTACTAAAAGATATTTCAATATGTCCTAATTCATCTATAATATTAGATGCTGGTAACAATTATAAAAGTTATTTGTGGAATACAAATGAAACCTCACAAACAATAAATGCAATAGAAGGAAATTATTGGGTTGATTTAAATTCTCTTAACGATTGTTCATATCGTCATCATATCAACGTTAGTCTTTATGACTTACCAATTATTACATCAATTCAAACAGTAGATGGACGAGCTATTATAAACACTGAAGGTGGAAAACCTCCTTATAAATATTCTTTGAATGGAATTACATGGCAAAATTCAAATACTTTTACTTCTCTTGATAATGGCAATTATACCGTATTTGTAGTTTCTTCAGATAATTGTGAACCTGTCAAAAAAGATTTTTCAATTTTTAAAATCAATAACTTTATTTCCCCAAATGGAGATGGAAAAAATGACAAATGGAAGCTAAAATTAACTGGTTACAAGAATGTAATAATTCAAATATTTGATCGAAATGCTAAATTATTAAAAGAAGCTCAAGTTGATGATGAATTTATATGGGACGGAAAAAATAATGGTTTTCCATTAGCTTCGGATAGTTATTGGTACAGAATAGCACTTAATGATAAAGAAAGTATTACAGGATATTTAACTATAAAAAATAAGTAATAAATTGATTACAGAAATAGAAAATAAACCCACCTTTTACACAATGTAAAAGGTGGGTTTTTATCAATATAAATGATTCAATTATTGAGCAAATTTATCAACTTACAAGATTTTAATATTTAAAACTTGCAAGTTGATAAAAAATAGTGTCAAAAAATATCAAAATCTAACATTCATCATAAGTTGATTGATTTTTTTTTACCTAAATTTATTCTTGGAAAAAATATAAATCACAAAAAGATGAATGACAATCGTAAGAAAGATGCATTGAATTATCACTCAATGGGAAAACCCGGTAAAATTGAGGTAATTCCTACAAAACCTACGAATACGCAAAGAGATTTATCACTTGCCTATTCGCCAGGTGTTGCAGAGCCATGTTTAGAAATCGAAAAAGATCCAGAAAATGCTTATAAATATACTGCAAAAGGTAATTTAGTTGCAGTAATTAGTAATGGAACAGCAGTTTTAGGATTAGGAGATATTGGTGCGCAGGCTTCTAAACCTGTGATGGAAGGGAAAGGACTTTTATTCAAAATATTTGCTGATATTGATGTTTTTGATATCGAATTGGACACAAAAAATGTAGATGAATTTATAAATATCGTAAAAGCATTAGAGCCAACTTTTGGTGGAATTAATCTTGAAGATATTAAAGCACCTGAATGTTTTGAGATTGAAAAACGTCTAAAAGCAGAAATGAATATTCCTGTAATGCACGACGATCAGCACGGAACAGCAATTATTTCTGGTGCAGCACTTATCAATGCGTGTGAATTACAAGGAAAGGATATTTCTAAAGTAAAAATCGTAGTTAATGGTGCTGGTGCAGCTGCAATTTCTTGTACAGGAATGTACATTTCGGTTGGAGCAACTAAAGAAAACATTGTGATGTTGGATAGTAAAGGTGTTATCCGTTCTGATCGTGATAATCTTGATCCATCAAAAGCAGAATGGGCAACAGATCGTGATATTTCTACTTTGGCAGATGCAGTAAAAGATGCAGATGTGTTTATCGGATTATCGGCAGCAGATGTGTTAACAGCGGAAATGTTGAATACTATGGCAAAAGATCCTATTGTTTTGGCAATGGCAAATCCAAATCCAGAAATTGCATACGAATTAGCTGTTGATACACGCAAAGATATTATTATGGGAACGGGAAGATCTGATTATCCAAATCAGGTAAACAACGTTTTAGGATTTCCATATATCTTCCGTGGAGCGTTAGACGTACGTTCGACAACTATAAATGAAGAAATGAAAATTGCGGCGGTTCATGCTATTGCAAAATTAGCAAAAGAGCCTGTTCCAGAAGTTGTAACACAAGCGTACAACAATCATTCGTTGAAGTTTAGTAAAGAATATATCATTCCAAAACCTAACGATCCTCGTTTGTTACCAGAAGTTTCTGCGGCTGTTGCAAAAGCAGCGATAGAAACGGGTGTTGCGAAAAATATTATCACAGATTTTGAAGAATACAAATTATCATTGATAAAACGTATCGGAAAAGAAAGTACGATTATGCGTAATTTAACGCAAACTGCAAAATCAAATCCGAAGCGTGTTGTTTTTGCGGAAGGAGATCGATTCGAGATTTTACGTGCAGCGCAAATAGTGAAGGAAGAAAAAATTGCAATTCCAATCATTTTAGGAAAGAAAAATAAAATTCAACAAATGATTAAGGATTATGCGCTGGATTTGGAAGATGTAGAAATCATTGATCCAAGCGCAGAAGAAGGTTCTGTTCGTTACAATAAATTTGCGGAGTTTATCTATACAAAACGTCAACGCAAAGGAGTTTCTATCACAGATGCGGAAAAGATGTTACGCGATCGTAATTATTTTGGTTCTTGTATGGTAGAGTTTGGTTATGCAGATACAATGATTTCTGGAATGACGAAAAATTATTCGCAATCAATTCGTCCAGCTTTAGAGTTAATTGGAGCGAAAGAAAATCAAAAAGTTGCAAGTATGTATTTGATGTTAACTGAAAAAGGTCCTGTTTTCTTGGGAGATACAACGGTTAACTTAGATCCGACTTCAGAAGATTTAGTCAATATTACATTGCAATTTAACGAAACGATTAAGAAATTTAAAATCGAACCTAAAATTGCATTATTGTCGTATTCAAATTTTGGATCGAATAAAGGAGAAACAGTTTCTAAAGTACAAAATGCCGTAAATTATTTGCATAAAAATCATCCAGAAATTAAAGTAGATGGTGATATTCAGGCAAATTTTGCAGTAAATAAAGAAAAATTACAAAGTAACTTCCCTTTCTCTAAATTAGCAGGAACTTATGCTAATACGTTGGTTTTCCCAAATCTTGAATCAGCAAATATCTCGTACAAATTATTACAAGAATTAGGAAATATAGAAGCGGTTGGACCAATTTTGATTGGAATAAAAAAACCAATTCATTTATTGCAATTAGATAGTACAGTTCGCGAAATTGTGAACATGGTAACTATTGCTGTGATTGATGCACAACAACATGATTAAAATAGTATTGTTATAAAATATACTTCTAAAACTCTGGCTTTTTAAAAGTCAGAGTTTTTTTTGTTATATTGCTTCTAATTATTAACATAGATATATAATATGAAGAAAATTTATACACTTTTATTTATTGCAAGTACTACAATCATACAAGCACAACAAGCCTATTCATTCGAAACTTCTGAAGGATTTGTCTTAGGAAACTTAAACCAACAAAATAATTGGGAAGTTAGTAAAGATGGAGATGGAAAAATAATAAACAACCAAATTGTTACAAATGAATTAGCAAGCGATGGAACTAATTCTTTCAAAAATGGAAATCAAGCTGATTATAAAGAACAATGGTTTCCTATTATGGGAGCTACTAAAGTATTTGATACACCTACTGACTATAAAAACTTTACCATAACATTTGATGCTAATGTAACAAAAAGAAATGGTGCTGATTTTGAATTTACGTTGTATACAGTAAATACTGAAACGGATGAATTTTATCCTGTAGCTGGTTTTGGAATGGAGAATAGAGGTTATTTGTACATTACCAAAGATATTAACTATGGTTTTGATTATGCTGATGATGCAAAAGATTGGCCTATTAATAAATGGAATAATTTTAAGATAGAAGTTTCTGAAAATGAAATTAAATATTATCTAAACTCAAAATTAGTCTATACTGGAAATAATTTTACAAAAGCAAATATTAACGGCTTCACAATGTTACATAACAATTATGGAGGGGATGCTTATTATGATAATTTTAAAATTACAACAGAAAATCTTGCTATCAATACTGTTAATCAAAAAGAGCTAAAAATATACCCTAATCCTATAAAAGATTATTTGGCAGTTGATACTAGCTTTCAGAATCAAATTGCTTCTATAGAAATTATAAATACATTGGGACAAGTTATTTTAAAAGAAAATAATGTCACAAATAGAATTGACACAGATAAATTACAAGCTGGTGTTTATGTTGCAAAAATTATTTTAAAAGATGGTAAAGTTATCAATCGTAAAATAATCAAGAAATAAAAAAGATTAACTTCAGTTTTTAATCATCATTATTTTTTATATCTAAGAACCTTGTTAAGTAAATTCTTTACAAGGTTTTATTTTATTGATTATTTATTTAATAATTATTATTGGATAATGCTCTACAATTAATTTACTATTCAAAAAAACTTTATCATTAGAGATTCCTCCATTTCCATATTTTGAATATTGTGTAATAATAGTATCTGCTACATAATTATCGGACCATTTTACTAACATTTTAGTTTCTAATTTATCTAAAAACAAATCAGGAAATAACCTTAATACATAGCCTTCTTTATCTTGATAAATCATATAATCATTAGAAGATCCTGTATTACTTTCTACACGTAATTCCCATTTATTATTCACCAAACAATAAACTTTTAAATCTTTTTTTACAGTTGTAAATTTTGGATCAAATAAATCTCTGCCCTCTTTATCATTAAGTTTTAGATCAACATGTGTTTGTATTGAACCATGATTTAAAACTTCATCATCATCTTTACATGAATAGAATAACGAAGTGCAAATTAAAGCGAATAAAATCAGTTGTTTCATAGTTTATTTTATTATAAAATGATAAAGTTTCTTTATTTAGTTACCAAATTAACAAAAGAATTTCACATTAGTGTTAAGAGAATATAAGATAATAAAAAAAGCTCCCAATTTGGGAGCTTTTTTATATATAATCATTAATAAGATTATGCTTCTTCAGTACTTTCTGTTTCAGTTGCCGCAGCAGCTTCTTCAGTTTTAGCACCTTTTTTACCACGACGAGTCGTTGCTTTTTTCTCTACTTTCGCATTAGTATAGATATCATTGAAATCTACTAATTCGATCATTGCCATATCAGCACTATCTCCTAAACGGAAACCAGTTTTGATAATACGAGTGTATCCACCTGGGCGGTCAGCAATTTTAGGAGCTACTGTTCTGAATAATTCAGTAATAGCTTCTTTATCTTGTAAGTAAGAGAAAACAACGCGACGGTTGTTAGTATCGTCTACTTTAGACTTTGTCAATAAAGGCTCTACATATGTTTGTAATGCTTTAGCCTTTGCTACTGTTGTATTGATTCTCTTGTGAGTAATCAATGCTATAGCTAAATTAGATAATAAAGCTCTTCTATGAGAGGCAGTTCTACCTAAATGGTTAAATTTTTTTCCGTGTCTCATTTTTTAATAAAATTATTCTACGTCTAACTTATATTTTACGATGTCCATACCAAAGTTAAGACCTTTGCTGTCCACCAATTCTTCTAATTCTGTAAGAGATTTCTTACCAAAATTTCTGAATTTCATTAAGTCAGACTTAGCGAAAGAAACTAATTCGCCTAATGTTTCAACTTCTGCTGCTTTTAAACAATTTAATGCTCTAACTGATAAATCCATGTCAACCAATTTAGTTTTCAATAATTGGCGCATGTGTAAAGCTTCTTCATCATAAGTTTCACCAGATGCTACTTCTTCTGCTTCAAGAGTAATTCTTTCATCAGAAAACAACATAAAGTGGTGAATTAAAATTTTAGCTGCTTCAGTTAATGCATCTTGTGGAGTTATAGAACCATCTGTTGTAATTTCGAAAACTAATTTTTCATAATCAGTTTTTTGTTCTACACGATAGTTTTCAATTGCATATTTTACATTCTTAATAGGAGTGTAAATTGAATCAATTGCTATAGTACCAATTGGCGCAGAAGCCTTTTTATTCTCTTCAGCTGGTACGTATCCTCTACCTTTTTCGATTGTAAATGTGATTGTCACGTTTACTTTAGCGTCTAAGTTAGCGATTACTAATTCAGGGTTTAAAACTTGGAATCCAGAAATAAATTTCCCTAAATCACCCGCTGTTAATTGATCTTGCCCTGAGATAGTAGCAGTTACAGTTTCAGCATCTGATTCATCAATTTGTTTCTTAAAACGAACCTTTTTCAGATTTAAAATGATCTCTGTAACATCTTCCACTACTCCTGGAATAGTTGAAAATTCGTGCTCAACACCTTCAATCTTAATCGAAGTGATTGCATATCCTTCTAAAGAAGAAAGTAATACTCTACGTAGAGCATTTCCAACTGTAATCCCGTATCCTGGCTCTAAAGGACGAAATTCGAATTGTCCAAATTTAGAATCAGATTCTACTAAGATTACTTTGTCAGGTTTGATGAAATTTAAAATAGTCATTTTATTAGTCTGATTTTAAGGTTTATTTAGAATATAACTCGACGATTAATTGCTCTTTGATATCTTCTGGAATTTGAACTCTTTCTGGAGCTTTTGTAAATGTACCAGATAATTGCTCATCGTTCCAAACTAACCAATCGTATTCTCTACGTGCGTGTAATGAAGCTGTGATAGGAGTCAAAGATTTAGACTTTGCTCTTACACTGATAACATCACCTGCTTTTAATTGGTATGAAGGAATGTTTACTAACTCACCATTAACTGTAATGTGTTTGTGAGATACTAATTGACGAGCACCGCTACGAGAATTAGATATTCCTAATCTGTAAACTACGTTGTCTAAACGAGATTCACATAATTGTAATAATACTTCACCTGTAATTCCTTTAGATGCATTTGCTTTCTTGTATAAGTTAGCAAATTGTTTCTCTAAGATACCGTAAGTATATTTCGCTTTTTGTTTTTCAGATAACTGAATAGCGTATTCTGATTTTTTAGCTCTTCTTTTGTTAGGTCCGTGTTGCCCTGGAGGATATTTCTTTTTTTCAAAAGATTTGTCATCTCCGAAAATTGGTTGTCCAAATTTTCTTGCAATTTTGGTTTTTGGTCCTGTATATCTTGCCATGATTTATTACTATTAAATATTAAATAATTAAATTGAGAAAAAGAATTATACTCTTCTCTTTTTAGGAGGACGACATCCGTTATGTGGAAGTGGAGTTACATCAACAATTTCTGAAACTTCAATACCACCATTATGAATAGTTCTAATAGCAGATTCACGACCTTGACCTGGTCCTTTAACGAATACTTTAACTCTTCTTAAACCAGCTTCGTATGCAACTGTTGCTGCATCTTGAGCGGCTACTTGAGCAGCGTAAGGCGTGTTCTTTTTAGAACCACGGAATCCCATTTTACCTGCAGAAGACCAAGAGATAACTTCACCGTTTTTGTTTGTTAACGTAACGATAACATTGTTAAACGATGCTTGAATATGAGCTTGTCCAGTAGCTTCAACAACTACTTTTCTTTTCTTTACTACTTTCTGATTTTTTGCCATGATCTACTTATTATTTAGTGGCTTTTTTCTTGTTAGCAACTGTTTTCTTTTTACCTTTTCTAGTACGTGAGTTATTTTTTGTTCTTTGACCACGTAATGGTAAACCTAATCTGTGACGAATACCTCTTTGACATCCGATATCCATTAAACGTTTGATGTTTAATTGGATTTCTGATCTTAATTCACCTTCTACTTTGAAAGTTTCATTAATTGATGCACGGATTGCGTTGATTTCTTCATCAGTCCATTCGCTAACTTTCTTATCTTCTGAGATGTTGTTCTCAGCTAAGATTTTAGAAGCACTGCTTCTACCGATCCCGTAAATGTATGTAAGTCCGATTACACCTCTTTTGTTTTTAGGTAAATCTACACCTGAAATTCTTGCCATAATTCTAAATAATTAACCTTGTCTTTGTTTAAACTTAGGATTCTTTTTGTTGATCACATACAAGCGTCCTTTACGACGCACAATTTTACAGTCAGCACTTCTCTTTTTAATGGATGCTCTAATTTTCATCTTTGTAAATTTATTTATAATCCGATAGAGTTAACGTCAAAAACGTTAACTCTACCACCAGTCGTTAATTTATCTTTTAGTATCTATAAGATATTCTACCTTTTGATAAGTCATAAGGAGACATCTCAATCTTCACTCTATCACCTGGTAATAATTTGATGTAATGCATACGCATTTTACCAGATATGTTACATGTTACAACATGTCCATTTTCTAATTCGACACGGAACATTGCATTAGATAATGCTTCTGTAATCGTACCGTCTTGTTCAATATGTTTTTGTTTAGCCATAAATCTTTTTAAAAAATAATCTTATTAGATTTCTCTTGAAGTTCTACCTGAAGACATTAAACCATCGTAACGGTGATTTAATAAATACGTATTAATTTGTTGTACAGTATCTAAGATAACTCCCACCATAATTAACATTGATGTACCTCCAAAGAACATAGCCAAGCTTTGTTCTACACCTAATAATTTCACAATTGCTGGCAAAACAGCAAGCAAAGTTAGTAAAATTGCTCCAGGTAACGTAATTTTTGATAAAATTTCGTCTAAATAATTTGCAGTTTCTTTTCCAGGGCGGATTCCAGGTATGATTCCTCCGTTTCTTTTTAAGTCTTCAGCCATTTGGTTTACAGGAATTGTGATCGCTGTATAGAAATAAGTGAAGATGATAATTAGTAAACCAAAGATCAAATTGTATTCCCATGTAAATGGATCTGCCATTTTTGTAAAGAATGCTTTGATTGGACTTGCGTCATCTAGAAAATAATTTGCTAATGTTCCTGGTAAAAACATAATTGCTTGTGCGAAGATAATAGGCATTACACCTGCTGCATTTACTTTTAGAGGAATATAAGAACGTACAGAATCTGTTACTGATCTCATATAAGAACTACTAGAAGTTTGCGCTCTTCTTACATATTGTACCGGTACTTTACGAACCGCTGCAACAATCATAATACACATTGCAATAACTAGGATTAAACCTAACATTTCTATCAAGAAGAAAATTCCATTTGAAGGGTCAACTTCAAATGCGTTAAATATTGCTTTTGGTAAATCAGCTAAGATACCAACCATAATCAGGATTGATATACCGTTACCGATACCTTTGTCAGTAATTTTTTCTCCCATCCACATGGCAAAGATTGTTCCTGTTATCAGAATAATAACTGATGGGAACCAGAACCAGAAGCTTGCTGGGGGAATTACATAAATAGCATACGATGAAGTTGGGTCATAAGGTAAAATCTGAGATGTTACCAATGTAAGGTAAGCTGGTGCTTGCACCAAACATATCCCAATTGTTAACCATCTTGTGATTTGATTTACTTTATTTCGTCCACTTTCTCCTTCTTTTTGTAGTTTTTGGATGTAAGGTACCGCTAATCCCATCAATTGTACAACAATTGAAGCAGAGATATAAGGCATAATTCCTAACGCAAATACGGAAGCTCTTTTAAAAGAACCTCCGGTAAAAGAGTTTAATAATCCTAAAATTCCTGAGTTTGCATTTTCTTGGTCTGCAATAAAACGATTAACTTCGTTAATATCGACACCTGGAAGTGGTATATGAGAACCGAATCTATAAACCAATAACAAAAGGATAGTTACAAGTAACTTATCCTTTAGTTCTTTTATGCTCCAGATATTTTTTATGGTCTGTATAAACCCTTTCATCTATAAAAAAAATTTCTAAGCGTTAATTAATTCTACTTTACCTCCTGCTTTCTCAACAGCTTCTTGTGCTGTTTGAGTAAATTTATCAGCAGTAACATTAACTGTAGCTGTTAACTCTCCACGACCTAAGATTTTCACTAAATCGTTTTTGTGAGCTAAACCTAACTTTACTAATGTTTCTTTGTTAAGGGTATCTGTAATTTTGTTGTTATCAACTAATTGTTGAATTGTATCTAAATTGATTCCTGTGTACTCAACTCTGTTGATGTTTTTGAAACCAAATTTAGGTAAACGTCTTTGTAAAGGCATTTGTCCTCCTTCGAATCCGATTTTTCTTGAATAACCAGAACGAGATTTAGCACCTTTGTGTCCACGACCTGCTGTCAAACCGTTTCCACTACCTTCACCTCTACCTTTACGGAATTTATTTTGTACTGAACCAGCTGCTGGTTTTAAATTACTTAAATTCATTTTAATAATTTTTTAAAGGTTAAAAGCGATTAAGCTCTTTCTACTACTACTAAGTGTTGAATTTTTCTAATCATACCCTCGATTTGAGGTGTAGATTCATGCTCAACAACTTGATTCAATTTCTTTAATCCTAAAGCTACTAAAGTTGCTTTTTGAGATTTATCACGGTTGATAGCACTACGTGTTTGTTTTACTTTTACTTTACTCATGATACTATATTTTAACCGTTGAATACTTTAGTTATAGAGATACCTCTTTGACGTGCAATAGTTTCTACAGAACGTAAGCTTAATAAAGCACGGAATGTAGCTTTTACTGCATTGTGTGGGTTAGAAGAACCTTTTGATTTTGATAATACATCGTGAATACCAACTGATTCTAATACCGCACGTACAGTTCCACCTGCAATAACTCCTGTACCTTTAGATGCTGGACGAATGAATACTTGCGCACCACCGAAACGAGCTTCTTGTTCGTGAGGAATTGTGTTATCAAATAAAGGAATGCGTACTAAGTTTTTCTTAGCATCTTCGATAGCTTTTGCAATAGCAGAAGCAACATCTTTAGATTTCCCTAATCCGTAACCTACTACTCCATTACCGTCTCCTACTACTACGATTGCAGAGAATCCAAATGCTCTACCTCCTTTTGTTACTTTAGTAACACGTTGTACTCCAACTAAACGATCTTTTAAATCTAATCCTGTTGGCTTAACTCTTTCTACGTTTTTAAATCCTAACATAATTTCTTTCTCTTTTTTAGAATTTTAATCCACCTTCTCTAGCACCATCTGCTAAAGCTTTGATTCTACCATGATATATGAAACCGTTACGATCAAAAACTACAGTTTCAATTCCTTTAGCAACAGCTTTTGCAGCTAAGGCTTTACCAACAGATGCAGATACTTCAGATTTTGTACCTTCTACAGAAACACCTTTTTCACGAGATGATGCAGAAGCTAAAGTTACTCCACTGTTATCGTCAATAATTTGAGCGTAAATTTCTTTATTAGAACGGTAAACTGACAAACGAGGTTTAGTTTCTGTTCCGAAAATATTTCGACGCACGCGTCTTTTTATTTTTTGTCTTTTTTCTACTTTAGATAATGCCATTTTTCAATGATTTTTATGCAGATTTACCTGCTTTTCTTCTAATAATTTCTCCAACAAACTTAATTCCTTTTCCTTTGTAAGGCTCTGGCTTACGGAAAGCGCGGATTTTAGCTACAATCATTCCTAATAATTGATTATCGTGAGATGATAATGTAATGATTGGGTTTTTACCTTTTTCTGTTAAAGTTTCTACTTTAATTTCTTCTGGTAACTCCAATACAATGTTGTGAGAAAAACCTAATGCCAAATCTAATCTTTGTCCTTGGTTAGATGCTCTATAACCAACACCAACTAATTCTAATTGTTTTTTAAAACCTTCTGTTGTACCGATAATCATGTTATTGATTAATGCACGGTATAAACCATGTAAAGCTCTATTATTTTTAGCATCATCTGGACGTACTACAGTTAAAACTCCGTCTTCGATTTTCACATCAAAACCTTCGTTTAATTCTCTAGTCATCGTAATATTGTTACCTTTTACAGTAACTACTTTATCTTTAAATTCAACAGTTGCTGCTGCAGGAATGTTGATTTGTGCGTGTCCTATTCTTGACATAATTTCTTAATTTTTTAAAAGATTAATAAACAAAACATAAAACTTCACCACCTACATTCTCTTGACGAGCTTGTTTGTCTGTCATAACACCTCTAGAAGTTGAGATGATAGCAACACCTAATCCGTTTAATACACGAGGTAATTCTTTAGATCCTGCATATTGACGTAAACCTGGAGAAGAAGCTCTTCTGATTTTACGGATAGCTGGCTCTTTAGTTACTTTATCGTACTTTAAAGCGATTTTGATTGTTCCTTGAGGTTGATCTTGTCCTTCGAACTTGTAGTTCAAGATATAACCTTGTTCAAATAAGATCTTAGTGATCTCTTTTTTAATTTTAGATGCTGGGATTTCCACAACTTTGTGTCCCGCCATCATTGCATTTCTAACACGCGTTAGAAAATCTGAAATTGGATCTGTATACATACTAATTCTACAGTATAGCGCTAAGCACTACTTTTAAAATTAAACTTTAACCTAAAATGCACTATGCATTTGGGTTGCAAATATATTGCATATTTTTTAAATAAAGACTATAAATACAAATAAATTAATTAAACGGTATTGAAACCCAGTAACAACGGTATTTTATTAATTATTTTAATCCTTATCTAATAAAAAAATCCTTACTCAACGAAATGAGTAAGGATTTTATATTGATTAGCTATTGGTAAATTACCAAGACGCTTTTTTAACACCTGGGATTAACCCTTCGTTAGCCATCTCACGGAAAGTTACACGAGAGATCCCGAAAGTTCTCATGTATCCTCTTGGACGTCCAGTTAATTTACAACGGTTGTGTAAACGTACTGGTGAAGCGTTTTTAGGTAATTTTTGTAATGCTTCGTAATCACCAGCTTCTAATAAAGCAGTTCTTTTCGCAGCATACTTAGCAACTAATGCTTCTCTTTTGCGCTCACGCGCTTTCATTGATTCTTTAGCCATGACTTCTTAATTTTCTTTAGTGAATGGTAAACCGAATTTAGATAATAAAGCTTTTGCTTCTTTATCTGTATTCGCAGAAGTTACAAATGTAATATCTAAACCTTGAATTTTCTTGATTTTATCAATATTAATTTCTGGGAAGATAATTTGTTCTTTGATACCTAAGTTATAGTTACCTCTACCATCGAAACCTGTAGAAGATACTCCGTTAAAATCACGTACACGTGGTAACGCTGATGCTACTAAACGATCTAAGAATTCGTACATTTTCTCACCACGTAAAGTTACTTTTGCCCCAATTGGCATTCCTTTACGTAATTTGAAAGCTGCCTCATCTTTCTTAGAGATAGTTGCAACTGCTTTTTGACCTGTGATTAATTCTAACTCTTCGATAGCGTAATCAACGATTTTTTTATCAGCTGTAGCAGCACCTAAACCTTGAGATAAAACAATTTTCTCTAATTTAGGAACTTGCATGATTGATTTGTAAGCGAACTCTTCTTTAAGAGCAGCTACAATCTCTTCTTTATATTTAACCTGCGGACGAGGTGTGTATGTAGTTGTACTCATTCTTAAATGGTTTTACCAGATTTTTTAGCAATTCTAACTTTTTTACCTCCTTCTTCTTTGATTGCAATTTTAGTTGCTTTCCCAGTTTCTGGATCTACTAAAGCCAATTTACATAAATAGATTTGAGCTTCTTTTTCTACTACTCCACCTTGTGGATTTTGTGCGCTTGGCTTTACACGTTTTTTTGCGATATTAACCCCTTCAACGATAGCTTTAGCTTTGTCAGGGAATACGCGTAATACCGTACCAGTTTGTCCTTTTTCAGAACCTGATAATACGACTACTTTGTCTCCTTTTTTAATTTTTAACTTTGCCATGTTGTCTATTATAATACCTCTGGGGCTAATGATACAATTTTCATATATTCTTTATCACGTAACTCACGAGCAACTGGACCGAATACACGAGTTCCACGCATTTCTCCTTGAGTGTTCAATAATACACATGCATTATCGTCGAAACGGATATATGAACCGTCTTTTCTACGAACTTCTTTTTTAGTTCTAACTACAACAGCTTTTGATACAGCACCTTTCTTAACGTTTCCGTTTGGAGTTGCGTCTTTGATTGCAACAACGATTTTATCACCTACTGATGCGTATCTTCTTTTAGTACCACCTAAAACGCGAATTACTAATGCTTCACGAGCTCCTGTGTTATCTGCAACTTTTAATCTAGATTCTTGTTGTAACATAACTTTCTTATTTAGCTCTTTCTATGATTTCTACTAATCTCCATCTTTTGTTTTTAGACAAAGGACGAGTTTCCATGATACGCACAGTGTCACCTTCGTTACATTCGTTAGTTTCGTCGTGCGCTGTATATTTCTTCGTTTTTACAACGAATTTCCCATAGAATGGGTGCTTTTGTTTTTTAGTCTCAGCAACAACAATGGTTTTTTCCATTTTGTTTGAAGTAACTAAACCTACTCTTTCTTTTCTTAATTGTCTTTCCATCAGTTACAGATTGCTGTTATGATTTTTTTTCGTTTAACACGGTAATCAAACGAGCAATTGTTCTGCGTAATTGTTTGATACCAATTGGATTTGCGATTGGAGAAACTGCGTTTGTCAATTTTAATTGATCGTAGTTTGCTTCTTCTTCAGCTATTTTAGCTTTTAAATCCTCTACACTTAGATTTCTAATATCTGCTGCTTTCATTTTTTCTTAATTTTTGAAAATAATTAATTTTGGAAATCACGTGCAACGATAAACTTAGTCTTAACAGGCAATTTCTGAGCTGCTAAACGCAATGCTTCAGTTGCAACCTCTAATGGCACACCTCCTACTTCGAATAAAATACGACCTGGTTGTACAGGAGCTACCCAATATTCTGGTGCACCTTTACCTTTCCCCATACGTACCTCTGCTGGTTTCTTAGTGATTGGTTTATCTGGAAATATTTTAATCCATAATTGACCTTCTCTCTTCATACTACGAGTTGCTGCAATACGAGCTGCCTCGATTTGACGAGCTGTAATAAACGCTTCGTCTAAAGATTTGATCCCGAAAGTCCCGTAAGCTAATTGAGTTCCTCTGTGAGAAACACCTTTCATCTTACCTTTTTGGGTTTTTCTAAACTTTACTCTTCTCGGTGATAACATATCTACTTAATTCTTTATGTTAGTTTAAAACTAAATTATCGCTTTCTATTATTAGATCTTTCACCTCCCTTTCTTGCGTTGTCAGATTTCTTTTGTTTCTTCTGTAATCCAACTAAAGGAGATAATTCTCTCTTACCATATACTTCACCTTTCATAACCCAAACTTTGATCCCTAAACGACCGTAAGTTGTGTGAGCTTCTGAAATGTGATAATCAATGTCTGCACGGAATGTAGACAAAGGAATACGTCCATCTTTATAAGTTTCTGAACGTGCCATCTCTGCACCGTTTAAACGACCAGAGATTTGAACTTTAATTCCTTCTGCGTTCATTCTCATTGCAGATGTTATAGCCATTTTGATTGCACGACGGTAAGAAATACGATTTTCTATTTGTCTTGCGATACTATCACCTACTAAGATTGCATCTAATTCTGGTCTCTTAATTTCAAAGATATTAATTTGAACCTCTTTACCAGTGATTTTCTTTAATTCTTCTTTTAATTTGTCAACTTCTTGTCCACCTTTACCAATAATGATACCTGGACGAGCAGTAGTTACAGTTACTGTAACTAATTTTAAAGTACGATCGATGTAAATACGAGAAACTCCAGCTTTAGATAAACGCGCTCTTAAGTAAGTACGAATTTTTGCATCTTCTGCAATTCTATCACCGTAATCATTTCCACCGTACCAGTTAGAATCCCATCCTCTGATGATTCCTAAACGATTTCCGATTGGATTAGTTTTCTGTCCCATATCTCTTAATCTTGTACTTTTTGTTTATCTTCTTTAGTTCCTAAAACCAAAGTTACATGGTTTGAACGTTTTCTGATTCTATGTGCTCTACCTTGAGGTGCAGTACGAATTCTTTTTAATTGTCTTGCACTGTCAACAGAGATTTCTTTAACATATAATCCAGCTTCTTCTACATCTGCTCCTTCGTTTTTATTTTGCCAGTTAGCGATAGCGCTTAATAACAATTTTTCTAAACGAATAGAAGGATGATTTTTAGTATATTTTAAAATACCTAAAGCTTTTTGAATTTCAACTCCACGGATAATATCTACAACTAACCTCATTTTGCGAGGAGAAGTAGGAACATTATTTAATTTCGCAAAAGCTACCTCTTTGTTAGCTTCTTTGATTCTTTCGTTACTTAATCTTTTTCTAGATCCCATGGCCCTTTACTATTTTTTTCCTTTGTTTTTAGCTCCGGCATGACCTCTAAAAGTACGTGTTGGAGCGAACTCACCTAACTTATGACCTACCATATTCTCAGTAACAAAAACAGGAATAAATTGTTTTCCGTTGTGTACTGCGATTGTTTGACCAACAAAATCAGGAGAAATCATTGATGCTCTAGACCATGTTTTAATTACGTTTTTACTACCGCTTTCTACGTTAGCAAGAACTTTCTTTTCTAATTTATAGTGGATGAATGGTCCTTTTTTTAGTGAACGTGCCATAAATTATTTTTTTCTTCTTTCAACAATATATTTGTTAGACGCTTTCTTTTTGTCACGAGTTTTGTAACCTTTAGCTGGGATACCGTTACGAGAACGAGGAATACCTCCTGTCGCACGACCTTCACCACCACCCATTGGGTGATCTACAGGGTTCATAACCATTGGACGAGTTCTAGGACGGCGACCTTGCCATCTTGAACGTCCTGCTTTACCAGAAACTTCTAATTGATGGTCTGTGTTAGAAACAACTCCTACAGTTGCTTTACACTCCACTAAAATCATTCTAGATTCACCACTTGGTAACTTAACGATAGCATATTTACCATCACGCGCAACTAATTGAGCATAAGTACCTGCACTTCTTGCCATTACAGCTCCTTGCCCTGGACGTAACTCAATACAAGAGATTACTGTACCTAATGGCATGTTTTTAAGCTTCATCGCATTACCTACTTCTGGCTCAACATTGTCTCCTGATACAATCACTTGACCTGCTTTCAAACCATTTTGAGCAATAATATAACGTTTTTCACCATCTTCGTAAGACAATAAAGCGATGAATGCAGTTCTGTTTGGATCGTATTGTACAGATTCTACAGTTGCAGCACCTTCTTTATCACGTTTGAAATCGATGATACGGTATTTTTGTTTGTGTCCACCACCGATATAACGCATTGTCATTTTACCAGTGTTATTACGTCCACCCGATTTAGATTTTCCTTCAACTAATGTCTTTTCCGGCTTAGCGTTTTTATCTACTGCCGAAAACTCATTAACCACTCTAAAACGTTGTCCCGGGGTGATAGGTTTTAATTTTCTTACTGACATTTTTTAATTCTTAAATTATCCGAACAACTCTATTTCTTGACCTTCAGCTAAGCTAACGATCGCTTTTTTCAATTTATTTGTTTTTCCAGTTTGGAAACCTGTTTTTGTATAACGAGTTTTTACTTTTGGAGCAGAAACTAAAGTACTTACAGAAACTACAGTTACACCATAAGTGTTTTGTATAGCTTCTTTAATTTGTAATTTATTTGCTTTAGTATCTACATAAAACGAATACTGCCCTAATAATTCACTATTACTAGTTGCTTTTTCTGAAATTACTGGTTTAATTATTATTCCCATTTCTCGTCTTATTTACTTAAATTTTCTTGAACAGTTGCTAAAGAACCTTCTAAAAATACAATTTGAGAAGCGTTGATTAAATCATAAACATTTAACTCAGATGTAGTTACAACTTTCGTCTTTTGTAAATTACGAGATGACAAATATACGTTATTATTTGCTTCACCTAATACGAATAAAGATTTTTTATTGTCTAATCCTAAGTTAGTTAAAAGAGAAATAAACTCTTTTGTTTTTGGAGCTTCAAATGTAAAGTTCTCTAATACTTTAATCTCGTTATCAGCTAATTTTTGTGATAACACAGATTTTTTAGCTAATCTTTTTTGCGCTTTGTTTAATTTGAAAGAATAGTTTCTTGGACGTGGTCCAAAAACTCTACCTCCACCACGAAACACAGGAGATTTTATAGAACCAGCACGAGCTGTACCTGTTCCTTTTTGTTTTTTGATTTTACGAGTAGATCCCGCAATTTCAGCTCTTTCTTTTGCTTTGTGAGTTCCTTGACGTTGAGCAGCTAAGTACTGCTTAACTTCTAAATACACAGAGTGCGTAGAAGGCTCAATTCCAAAAACTGTTTCGTCTAACGAAACTGTTCTTCCAGTCTCTTGACCTTTGATGTTTAATACTACTACTTCCATCTTCTAACGATTACGTATGAATTTTTAGGACCTGGGATAGCTCCTTTAATAACTAAAAGATTTTTCTCAGCATCAACTTTAAGTACTTTTAAGTTCTGAACAGTAACTTGTTTACCACCCATTCTTCCAGCCATACGCATTCCTTTGAATACACGAGATGGATCTGAACCAGCACCGATAGAACCTGGAGCTCTTAAACGGTTATGTTGTCCGTGTGTAGCTTGACCTACTCCGGCAAAACCGTGACGTTTTACAACACCTTGAAATCCTTTACCTTTAGAAGTACCTGTAACACTTACAAATTCTCCTTCGTTGAATAATTCAACGTTAACAACATCTCCTAAGTTTAATGATTCTACGAAAGCATCTCCGTAAAATTCAACTAACTTTCTTTTTGGAGTACTACCTGCTTTTTTAAAGTGACCTTTTAAAGCATTAGTCGTGTTTTTTTCTTTTTTGTCATCGAAACCAAGTTGAGCAGCAACGTACCCATCTTTCTCTAAGGTTCTGACTTGAGTAACCGCACATGGGCCAGCTTCTACGATAGTCACAGGAATATTTTTCCCGTTCTCATCAAATAAGCTAGTCATTGCAATTTTTTTACCAATGATACCTGACATTTGATCTTATTATGTTAATAATTAATTTAAATATTTCAAAGAATGTTGAATTTAATCAACTAGAGATCTTCTCTGAAATTAGCATGCAAATGTATGAATTATTTTGTAAACCACAAATTTTCAAGTGATTATTTTAGAAAAGATTATAATCCCACTTGTACAGGAATTAGAACATTCAAAAATAAAAACTTAAAAAAAAATCATACTAATAAAAAATCCTCGAGATGTGCACGTCTCGAGGATTATATGTTTTAAAGTTAGCGGATAACTAAACTTTAATTTCTACTTCAACACCACTAGGTAATTCTAATTTCATCAAAGCATCTACTGTTTTAGATGAAGATGAATAGATATCTAATAATCTTTTGTGTGCAGATAATTGAAATTGCTCACGAGATTTTTTGTTTACGTGTGGAGATCTTAAAACTGTAAAGATTCTTTTGTGAGTTGGTAATGGAATAGGTCCATTAACAACTGCTCCTGTAGCTTTTACAGTTTTTACAATTTTCTCAGCTGATTTATCAACTAAAGAATAATCGTAAGATTTTAATTTTATTCTAATTTTTTGACTCATTTTTCTTGAATTAAGCGTTACCTTTTGCTTTAGCGATTACAGCTTCTGCAACGTTTGTTGGTGCAGGCGCATAGTGATCAAACTCCATAGTAGATGTAGCACGACCAGAAGATAATGTACGTAACGATGTTACATATCCGAACATCTCTGCTAATGGAACCATAGCTTTAATAACTTTAGCGTTATTTCTATCATCCATACCAGAAACTTGTCCACGTCTTCTGTTTAAGTCACCTACAACATCTCCCATGTTTTCCTCTGGAGTTAATACTTCTAACTTCATAATTGGCTCTAAAATTTGAGCTCCAGCAGCTTTAGCAGCAGCTTTATACCCCATTTGAGCAGCTAATTCGAAAGATAAAGCATCAGAATCCACAGGGTGGAAAGATCCGTCTTTAACTGTAACTTTTAATGAATCCATTTCGAATCCAGCTAAAGGACCATTTTTCATGGCAGCTTTAAATCCTTTTTCGATTGAAGGGATATATTCTTTAGGAATATTACCACCTTTAATAACAGATTCAAATGTTAATCCTGATTTTCCTTCTTCTGCTGGCTCCATTACGAAAACAATATCCGCAAATTTACCACGTCCACCTGATTGTTTTTTGTAAACTTCACGGTGTTCTGCAGCTCTTGAGAAAGACTCTTTGTACTCTACTTGAGGCTCACCTTGGTTTACTTCAACTTTGAATTCACGTCTTAAACGGTCAACAATAATATCTAAGTGTAACTCACCCATTCCAGAAATAATAGTCTGTCCTGAAGCTTCGTCTGTTTTAACAACAAATGTTGGATCTTCTTCAGCTAATTTAGCTAAAGCCATACCTAATTTATCAACATCAGCTTTAGTTTTAGGTTCAACCGCGATACCAATTACTGGATCTGGGAAGTCCATAGACTCTAATACGATAGGTGCTTTTTCATCACATAAAGTATCTCCTGTTTTGATGTCTTTAAATCCTACAGCAGCACCAATATCTCCAGCCTCAATTCTTTCGATAGGCTCTTGTTTATTAGCATGCATTTGGAAGATACGAGAGATACGTTCTTTGTTTCCTGAACGAGTGTTCAATACATAAGAACCTGCATCTAATGCTCCAGAGTAAGCTCTAAAGAATGCTAAACGACCTACGAATGGGTCAGTAGCAATTTTAAATGCTAACGCAGAGAATGGTTCGTCTACAGATGGCTTACGTGAAGTAGGCTCTTCTGTTTTAGGATCAGTACCGTGAATCGCTTCTTTATCCATCGGAGATGGTAAGTAACGACAAACAGCATCTAACATAAACTGTACACCTTTGTTTTTAAACGAAGATCCACAAGTCATAGGAATGATAGACATATCTAATGTTGCAGCACGTAAAGCAGCGTTAACTTCTTCTTCTGTAATAGAGTTTTCATCCTCCATGTACTTCTCTAATAAGTTTTCGTCGTACGCAGCTACTTCTTCGATTAATTGACTACGGAATTTTTTAACGTCGTCAACCATTTCAGCTGGAATTTCAACAACGTCAAAAGTAGCACCATGATTTTCATCATGCCATACAATTGCACGGTTTTTAATTAAATCTACAACTCCCTTAAAGTCTGCTTCTTCACCAATTGGTAAAACAATAGGAACAGCATTTGATCCTAACATTTCACGTACTTGGCGACAAACATTTAAGAAATCAGATCCTTGACGGTCCATTTTATTAACGAAACCTAAACGAGGAACTTTATAGTTATCTGCTAAACGCCAGTTTGTTTCAGACTGAGGTTCAACTCCATCTACTGCTGAAAATAAGAAAACTAAACCATCTAATACACGTAAAGAACGGTTTACCTCTACTGTAAAGTCAACGTGACCAGGAGTGTCGATAATATTAAAGTGATATCCATTTGCACCAGGTAATGGTTTACCTTGTTCTGTTGGGAATGTCCAATCAACTGTTACAGCAGCAGAAGTAATTGTGATACCTCTTTCTGCTTCTTGCTCCATCCAGTCAGTCGTTGAAGCACCATCATGTGTTTCTCCAATTTTGTGATTTTTACCTGAATAAAATAAGATACGTTCAGTTGTTGTCGTTTTTCCTGCATCAATGTGAGCAGCAATCCCAATATTTCTAGTATATAATAAGTCTCTTGCCATTTCTTACTAGAATCTAAAGTGTGAAAACGCTTTGTTAGCTTCTGCCATTTTGTGAGTATCTTGACGTTTTTTAACGGCAGATCCTTCTTCTTTAGCAGCAGCAATAATTTCACCCGCTAATTTTTGTGCCATAGATTTCTCATTACGTTTACGTGAATAAGAAATTAACCACTTCATAGCTGTAGAGATCTTACGATCTGGGCGAATTTCCATTGGAATTTGGAATGTAGCTCCACCAACACGGCGAGAACGTACTTCTACGTGAGGCATTACATTAGATAATGCTTCTTTCCAAATATCAACAGATGATTTTTCTGCATCTTCTTTACGTGAATCAACGATTTCTAATGCATCATAAAAAATTTTAAATGCAACAGATTTTTTACCGTCGTACATTAAGTTGTTTACGAAACGTGTTACTAACTGATCATTAAATTTAGGATCTGGAAGTAAGGGTCTTTTTTTTGCTCTTGTCTTTCTCATTTCTCCTTAAATTTATTTTTTAGCATCTTTAGGACGTTTCGCTCCATACTTACTTCTACGTTGAGTACGTCCGCTTACTCCCGCAGTATCTAACGCACCACGAACAATGTGGTAACGTACACCTGGTAAATCTTTAACTCTACCACCTCTAACCAATACTATCGAGTGCTCTTGAAGATTATGTCCTTCACCACCGATGTACGCGTTAACTTCTTTTCCATTTGTTAATCTAACACGCGCTACTTTACGCATCGCTGAGTTAGGTTTTTTTGGAGTTGTAGTGTAAACACGTGTACAAACACCGCGGCGTTGTGGACATGATTCCAATGCAGCCGATTTACTCTTCTTGGTTAGTTTTTTTCTACCTTTTCTAACTAATTGTTGAATTGTTGGCATACTAATTATTTCCTTTTAAATTTGGATTAAACCCATTTTTTGGGCATGCAAAACTACAAATAATTATTACAAAAAAAAATAAATATCAATTTATTTTACACTGATTTATAAAATCTTATCAAGTTTTGACTTAAAGTTTGAATTATTATTAAACAGATTTATTTTAAAATTCTAAACAACAATAAACCTTTTTTTTATAAAATAATTAATTATAGATTTATTTGTTGCCTTTTAATCTAAAAAGTACTACAAGAAAATTTATAAAAATATATTACACATACCTGTTGTGTATTTTGATAGTTTGATAAAAAGAAAATATCAGTTCGGGTGGGATTCTGTAAGAATTTTGTATCGAGAATAGTTTTTTGAAGATAAACTTTATTTTTAGATATAATTTTATTCACTCTATTTCTAAAAATTATTCGAATTGACGAATTTTTAGTCAAAAAAAAACACAACGAGTTTTACTCATATTTTAAATTATGAGTAAAATGATACATTTTTTCTAAAATATCTTCTAATTCAAACGGTTTTGAAATAAAATCATCTGCGCCATTTTCAAAAGCTGAATTAGACAAGCCGTTATTAGCTGACATTATCAAAACTGGAATTATTTTCAAATGACTGTCTGCTTTTATTAAACGACAAAAATCTCTCCCATCTTCGTCATTTATGAATACATCCATTAAAACTACATCAGGAAATGATTGATTCAACTTCAAATTATGGAATAATTCGGACCCTTTCTCAAATTTCTTTACCTCATATCCTTCCATCTTCAACAGAATTTCTAACGAATCAAGAATTGCAGAATTATCATCTACAATATGAATTTTTTTAGGTTGCTTATTCATAAACGAGTAATTACAGGTTAGTAGTGGTAATTAATAAACAAAAACTAAACCATTTTCATTCTAAAAAATTTATTCAGATTTTTTCCTTTATTTATTTTATAACTCTCAATAACAACACATAAGCTAAAATAAAGTATCGAAATAAGTTTAAAAAAAACTCAAACAGTAATGATATTAATAAAAGTTGAATGTTTTAATTTTCATCAGACTTATGTAATCTTTCTCTATTTTTAATAAATAGGTTATTATTTTTAACTTAAGAAGTAAAAAATAATAACCACAACAAAAATATACATCTTATTCAAAATCAATAAAAAAAAGGAAAATAAATATTTAAATAAATAACTTATTGTTATGAAAATATTTATTTAATGTTAATTTTACATTAGAAAAATTAATTTTGCACCACAAAACATTAGTAGATGTCAGTAAACTCTTTTTTTAAATTATTTACTCCGAAGGATAAAGTTTTCTATCCTTTGTTTGAGGAAGCTTCAAAAAGTTTAATCAAATTAGCAGAATTGCTACACGAATGCGTAAACGCACCGTTAGAAGAACGCGAAGATTACATCGCACAAATCTCTAAACTTGAAAGTAAGATTGAGTATTTAACTCAAAAAACAAACTTAGAATTAAGTAAAAACTTTATCACTCCTTTTGATAGAGAGGATATTTATTCTTTGGTAAAATCTATAGATTATGTTGCGGATAACCTAAATGGTGCTGCAAACAGAATCAATATTTATCAAGTAGATAAAATTACAAAATCTATCCGTAAAATTACAGCGGTTAATTTAGAGGCTTGTCAATTGATTGGTGAAGGAATTGATCAATTAAAAGATTTTAAAGATTTGAATCGTGTTTACGAAATCTGTGAACGTATCAATAAATTAGAAAATAAATCTGATCGTATTTTTGATAAAGCCGTTCAGGAGATTTTCGAAAACGAAACAGATGCTAAAAACATTATTAAGTATAAAGAAGTTTTATCGTCTTTAGAATCTGCAACAGATAAATGTAAAAGTGTTGCAAATGTTTTAGAAGCTGTAGCTGTAAAATATTCATAAAATAAGCTCAAAAAAATTAAGAAATGACTGAATTTTTTGATGCATTTGGGCATATGATGTCGTCGACACCAGGAGTTATTTTAATTTCGATTATTATACTTTCTTTTGTTTTTGACTACATTAATGGTTTTCATGATGCTGCGAACTCTATTGCGACTATTGTTGCAACAAAAGTATTAACTCCATTTCAGGCTGTTTTATGGGCTGCTGCATTTAATTTTGTAGCCTACTTCATCTCTGTTTATTGGATTGGAGAATTTAAAATTGGTAATACCATTGCAAAATCTGTCAATGAAAACTTCATTACACTTGAAGTTATTTTAGCAGGTATTATCGCTGCCATTTCTTGGAATTTATTAACATGGAAATTCGGTATTCCATCATCATCATCTCACACATTAATTGGAGGTTTTATTGGTGCAGCACTTGCACATGCAGGTGGATTTAATGCTGACGGAGAATCTGTTATTGTTTATAGCAAAGTAATTCCAATTATATTATTCATCTTTATGGCGCCGTTAATCGGTATGATTATCGCGTCGCTTTTAGCAATTTTTATTCTCAATATTTGTAAAAGAACGAAACCTGCAAAAGCTGAAAGATGGTTTAAACGATTACAACTTGTTTCATCTGCTCTTTTCTCTTTAGGACACGGTATGAATGATGCACAAAAAGTAATGGGTATTATTGGAGCTGCAGTAATTTTCTATCATATGAATGTTGATTTTGACCCTGCTTATGTAAATGCAGAAGATAAATTTCAATATTTTGTTGGACATTGGGGTTGGGTTCCAATTACATCTTTCATTGTTATCGCTTTAGGAACAATGGGTGGTGGTTGGAAAATCATCAAAACAATGGGATCTAAAATTACCAAAGTTACGCCATTAGAAGGTGTGGCTGCTGAAACTGCTGGAGCAATGACTCTTTATATTTCTGAGCATTTCGGAATTCCTGTTTCTACAACACATACCATCACAGGTTCTATTATTGGTGTTGGATTAACAAAACGTGTTTCTGCGGTTCGTTGGGGAGTAACGATTAGTTTACTTTGGGCATGGATATTAACAATACCTGTCTCAGCAATCGTTGCAGCATTAATTTACTATTTTATTACATTATTTATATAAAATATCAAGGAGCTTTTTATAGGCTCCTTTTTTATTGGAAATAAAAATCTAAAAAAAACTAATAATAAATAATAGAAAGCTATAAATTTGCGCCATGCATTTAACTGTATTATTTATCATTATCGGACTTGCAATCTTGTTCGATTTTTTAAATGGTTTTCATGACGCTGCAAATTCTATTGCAACTGTTGTTACAACAAAAGTTCTTACACCATTACAAGCTGTTATTTGGGCAGCATTTTTTAATTTCGTTGCGTTTTTCATCGCAAAATATATTATTGGAGAGTTTGGCGTTGCCGATACAATTGCCAAAATTATCAAAGAAGATGTTGTGGTTGCCTTTGGCGCAAACCCTTCTGTAGTTGTTATGGCTGCTTTATCAGCTGCAATAGTATGGAATATTTTGACTTGGAAATTAGGTATTCCTTCATCATCATCACACACCTTAATTGGTGGTCTAGCTGGTGGAGCGTTAGCAGCAACAGGCTACGATTTTTCTGCAATAAACAGTACTATCATTCTTACCATTATCGCGTTTATTTTAGTAGCACCAATTATTGGTTTGGTTGCTGGTAATATCATTTACATTATTACCCTTAATCTTTGTCGGAATGCAAAACCACACAAAGCAGATTCTTGGTTCAAGAAATTGCAATTGGTTTCTTCTGCATTATTAAGTATTGGACACGGGCTTAATGATTCGCAAAAAGTAATGGGTGTTATTACGTTTGCTTTATTAGCCAATCAGACAGAAATCTTAAATACAGATATGGACAGTTGGATTTTGAATGATGTTTTTCATTGGAAACATTGGTTTATCACGACTAGTAGTAAAGATATTCATGATTGGGTTCCGATCGTTTGCTTCTCTGCAATTGCCATAGGAACTTTAGGTGGTGGAATGAAAATCTTAAAAACAATGGGTAACAAAATTACTAAGATTACACCTATTGAAGGTTTTACAGCACAAACAGCCTCTGCTATAACGTTATTTTTCACTGAACACATCAAAATGCCAGTTTCTACAACTCATGTTATTACAGGCTCTATAATTGGTGTAGGAATGGTGAAACGTGTTTCTGCAGTTCGTTGGGGTGTTACAATTAGCCTACTTTGGGCTTGGATTTTAACCATTCCGGTTTCTGCATTAATTGCAACAGCATTTTATCATCTTATTATGCTATTCTTCTAAAAAAATAATTTTAACTAAATAACTCTAAAAGCAATTATCCTTTGATAGTTGCTTTTTTGATTTCTCAAAATTTAGATTCTTAATTAGTCTTAAAACACAAAAAAAGCTGCTCCGAAGAACAGCTTTAATCTATTTTTTTAATTGAATTGTTTAGTTACTGAAATCATTTTTCAATTGATCAATTTTACCTAATAAAGTTTCTTGAACTTTTAAATAATCTACTGTATTTGCTAAAGGTGCATTTACAGAAAAATAATATTTAATTTTTGGTTCTGTTCCCGAAGGACGACAAGCAACTTTACTCCCGTCTTCTGTATAGAAAATTAATACATTAGATTTTGGAATATCAATTGTTTTTTCTTCTCCAGAAATTAAATCTTTATCAATAGAAGTTTGGAAATCTTTGGTACGAATAACTTTAGATCCTGCTAATTCTTTTGGTGGATTTGATCTAAATTCTACCATCATTTTAGCAATTAATTCTGCACCTTCTTTACCAGGTTTTACAATACTGATTAAATCTTCTTGATAAGATTTACCAAGTTCTGCATAAATTTCAATCAATTTATTATACAAAGAACTTCCTTTGGCTTTTTGAACTGCTGCTATTTCTGATACTAATAAAGCTGTTGTTACAGAATCTTTATCGCGAATAAAATCACCAACCATAAATCCGAAAGATTCTTCTCCTCCTCCAATAAATTTCTCAACACCTTCAAATTGACGAATCATATCGGAAATCCATTTGAAACCTGTTAATCCAACTTTACAATCAACATTAAATTTAGCTGCAATATCATAGAAAATATCAGAAGTAACGATTGTCGATCCTATAAATTCTTTTCCATTTAATTTTCCTGCTTCTTGCCATTTTTCTAATAAATAGTAAGTTAAAACAGTGTTCATTTGGTTTCCGTTAAGCAAAACAATTTCTCCATCGTTATTTCGTGTTGCAACGCCCACACGGTCTGCATCAGGATCTGTCCCAATAACAACATCAGCACCAATTTCGTTTGCTAAACCAACAGCCATTGTTAATGCTTCTGGTTCTTCTGGATTTGGTGATTTCACAGTAGGAAAATCACCACTTGGAATTGCTTGTTCTGGAACTTGATGAACTTGTGTAAAACCTGCTTTTTCGAATGCTTTTGGTGTTATAGCAACTGCAGTTCCATGAATTGAAGTAAAAACAATTTTAATATCTTTTTTACCTTCATCTGTAAAACTACCATTCTCTACACATGCATCAATAAAAGCATCATCAATTTCTTTACCAATATAAGTTAGTAAGTCATCGTTTCCTTTGAATTTGATTTCGTCAACTTTTACATTGTTAACTTCATTAATAATTGCTCCATCTTGTGGAGGAACAATTTGCGCACCATCATTCCAATAAACTTTGTATCCGTTGTAAACAGGAGGATTATGTGAAGCCGTTAATACAATACCTGCGTCGCAACCTAAATGACGAACTGTATAAGAAAGTTCTGGCGTTGGACGAAAAGACTCGAACAAATAAACTTTTATTCCATTTGCTGTTAATACATCTGCAACCATCTTAGCAAATGTATCCGAATTGTGGCGAACATCGTATGCAATTGCAACCGATTTTTCTTTATTTGGATAGGTTTGATTGATGTAATTTGCTAAACCTTGTGTTGCTGCTCCAAGTGTATACTTGTTTAATCGGTTTGTACCAACTCCCATTATTCCACGCATTCCTCCTGTACCAAACTCAAGGTTACGGTAAAAAGAATCGTCTAATTCGGTTGGATTATTATCGATTAAATCTTGAACAGCCTTTCTTGTTTCCGCATCATAAGCGTCAGAAAGCCATAATTTAGCATTATCTAAACTTGAATTCATTCTTGTCTATTATTTTTTTAGTACTTGGGCGCGGTCAGTTATTTTTGTATCCTTGTTAGGATCACCCATAAAATTTACGATTGAATTTCCTTTTGCAGAACCATATAAAGTTTGACGAGCATTGATATCTAATAACGCATTGTCATCTGTTGTAATATCAGCTTCGTTTACTTCATATTTAAACAAATTAAGCTTTGCTTCACCATAAGCTTTCACTTTCATGGTTCCTGCGGTTCCTTCTAACATAATATTAGATTGATCATCTGCTTTTAAATCAAAATTATTTGTTATCAAAAAAGTCTGATTTATTTTGGCTTGATCGTTTACTTCTAATGCCAATTCATCAACATTTAAAGTTCCTGAAGTTGTTAAAGAAGTTTGTTTGTCTATTTTTAATTTTTCTAAATCGCGCGTTACATAAACATAAATATCATAAGCACTGTATTGATCTACATTACTTTTTTCTGTAATATCTAATGAATTATTTTTTGCATCGACGACCAAATTATCAATAATATTTTGATGCGATTCTACTTTTACACCTGTTTTATTTCCAGGCACAAGAATTACATTACAATTACAAGAAACATTCAAATCTTTGATGCTACTTGCTGTGTACTCTTTTTGAGCTGTTGCTACGCCATCTCCGTCAATAGACGATGAACATGAGGTTACAACAAAAGTTAATAATCCTAATAATAAAGCTTTTTTCATAGTTGGTTGATTTTATTAATTTAGATTGATTTCTTTCTGAACTAAATATAATTGTTTTTCGCGATTATTACGAACAATTAATTCGCCCAAAAATCCCGCCAAAAATAACTGAGTTCCTAAAATCATAAAGACCATAGAAATATAAAAGTAAGGACTTTCTGTAACCAATGGCGCTGATGTGTGCGAAATATATACTTTATATAATTTTTCTATTCCTAAATAAAATGAAGCAAAAAATCCTAAAATAAACATCAATGTTCCTAATAAACCGAAAATATGCATTGGTTTATTACCAAATTTCGATGTAAAATAAAGCGTAATCAAATCTAAGAAACCATTTACAAAACGATTTGCTCCAAATTTAGAAACACCATATTTACGTGCTTGATGTTTTACTTTTTTCTCTGTAATATTCGAATAACCTGCATTTTTAGCTAAAACAGGAATATAACGGTGCATATCACCATACAACTCTATATTCTGCGTTACCTCCCAACGATATGCTTTCAAACCACAGTTAAAATCATGTAATTGTACGCCAGAAGTTTTACGTGCAACACCATTAAATAATTTTGAAGGTAAATTTTTTGTCAATTTATTATCTTGACGATTTTCTTTCCAACCTGAAACAATATCTGCTTTTTTATTTTTCAGCATATTATATAAAGAAGGAATTTCTTCAGGAAAATCTTGTAAATCTGCATCCATAGTAATCACAACGTCACCTTTCACTTCTTTGAAAGCTGCACTTAATGCTGGCGATTTACCATAGTTTTTACGAAATTTAATTCCTTTTACTTCTGGATTGAAGTTGGCCATATATTCTATAATTTGCCAAGAATCATCTGTACTTCCGTCATCAACGAAAATTACCTCGAATGAGAAATCATTTTGCTCACACACTTTTTTGATTCGATAGAATAACTCTTCCAAAGAATCTTGTTCGTTCAATAAAGGAACTACAACTGAAATATCCATATGTTAAAAAACACGTTTTTTTAAGAATTGCGAAAACAATGCCGAAATAGCAATGTAGAAAGATAAGAAAATTGAAAATAAACCGAAGAAATTTTTTATTGTAAATAAATTAATCGTTTTATAACTCAATGAATCTGGTTTTGATTCTAAATATTTTTTCAAGCCTGGATCTGTCGGATTATAGGTAATCGTGTTCCATAGCCACTGTTTTAATTCATCTTGTAACCATAATCCATAGGTGTTAAAAAACACAAAAATAACAATTAAACTAATAATTCCTGCAAAGAAAATAGTGTAAAATCCGACTTTAAAACCATCTTTAAAAGTCATCAAATCATCAACAGATGTATAGTTAATTGCTTTTGATTTTGCAAGTTTGAAAATTGTAAAGAAACAATAAATCGCATAAATAGGTAAAACAACAAAACAACAGATGATAAAACTGTAGGTATAATAATCTTCTATAGAAACAGTTCCGTTTAACGAAAAATAGAAGTATAGTGCAAAAAACAATACTAAGGTAATTCCCGTTAGCACTAATGCATTTTTAAAAATATTATTGAAACTTATCATTTTGCAAAGATAATTATATCCCTTAATTCTTTATCTATTAATTTGTATGATTTAGAAAAGTAAATATAAAAAATTAAGACAATTTTATTTTATCATAATCTATTCAAAATGAAATAGAAATAGAAAAATCTATTAAAATTACGAAAAACTTTCATTAAAATTCTTTTATTTTTAAAAAACATTATTACCTTTGCAATAGGCAAGTCCTACACAACCAGCTCCTGTTTAATCCTCCAGGACGGGAACGTAGCAAAGGTATACGGTTGTAGCGGTGTGATGTAGATCGCTTGCCTATTTTTATTTTTCTTAAAATAACACTACACTTTTTTTTACCCCATTATTTATTCTTAAATTTGCAACCATTGATTTAAATATTTCAATGGAAACAAGCAAAACAGCAAAGTACATTTTCGTTACCGGAGGAGTAACATCGTCGTTAGGGAAAGGAATTGTAGCATCTTCATTAGGAATGCTACTAGAAGCAAGAGGATATAGGGTTACTATACAAAAATTAGATCCTTATATAAATGTAGACCCAGGAACACTTAATCCTTACGAGCATGGTGAATGCTATGTAACGGAAGATGGTGCAGAAACTGATTTAGATTTAGGACATTATGAGCGCTTTTTGAACCGCGCTACATCACGTGCTAACTCTGTTACTACAGGTCGAATTTATCAAACCGTTATAGAAAAAGAACGTCGTGGAGATTATTTAGGAAAAACAGTTCAAGTTGTTCCTCATATCACAAACGAAATCAAACGTCGTATCAAATTATTAGGTAACACAGGTGATTATGATATCATTATTACCGAAATTGGTGGAACTGTCGGAGATATAGAATCTTTACCTTATATCGAAACTATTCGTCAACTAAACTGGGAATTAGGAGAACATAACTCTTTGGTTATTCACCTAACTTTAGTTCCATTTTTAGCTGCTTCAGGCGAATTAAAAACAAAACCAACTCAACATTCTGTTCGTACATTAATGGAAAGTGGTATTCAGGCGAATGTTTTAGTAACACGAACTGAACATCATTTACCAAAAGATGTAAAAGCTAAATTGGCTCAATTCTGTAATGTTCGCAAAGAAAATGTGATCGAATGTATGGATGCGGATACAATTTATGAAGTTCCATTTTTATTACATGAACAAAATTTTGACGAAGTTGTTTTAAAAGGCTTAGATTTGCCAGCTGATCAAGACCCAGATTTTACAGTTTGGAATAAATTCTTGAACAACCATAAAAATCCTAAAAACGAAATAGAAATTGCCTTAGTTGGTAAATATGTTTCGCTACACGATTCTTATAAATCAATTACAGAAGCATTTACACATGCCGCTGCAACTTGTGAAACAAGCGTAAAAGTACGTTGGGTTTATTCTGGTGATATTACAGAAGACAATGTTGGCGAAATGTTGAAAGGTGTTTCAGGTGTATTAATTGCTCCAGGTTTTGGAGATCGTGGAATTTTAGGAAAAATAATCGCAGCAAATTATGCACGTCGCAACAATGTCCCAACGTTAGGAATTTGTTTGGGAATGCAAATTATGGCGATAGAATTTGCTCGTAATGTATTAGGTTACGAAAAAGCAGATTCTGCAGAAATGGATTTAACAACTCCACATCCAGTAATTAGTTTGATGGAAGATCAAAAAGATGTATCGGATAAAGGAGGAACAATGCGTTTAGGAAATTGGAAATGTGAATTAACAGAAGGTTCTAAAATACAGAATGTTTACAACACAACTACAATTTTAGAGCGTCATCGTCATAGATATGAATTTAATAACGAGTATTATTCAGAATTCGTAGAAAATGGATTTATGCCAGTTGGTAAAAACCCAGAAACGGATTTAGTCGAAATTTTAGAACATAAACAACACCCGTATTATATTGGTGTACAATTCCATCCGGAATACAAGAGTACAGTTGCTTCGCCACATCCTTTATTTATAAGTTTTATCGAAGCGGCTTTGTCCAATAAACAAAATGATTTATTAAATGCAACAAGAGAAAAAATTTGATTTTAACCAAACGATTGGTTTCGTATTAATTGCCATTCTTTTTGGTGTTTTCTATTTCTTGAATAAGCCTTCGGAAGAACAAATCGAAGCTGAAAAGAAAGAATTAGTTCAGAAACAGCAACAAGAGCAAAAGCAAGCACAATTAAACAAAACAGCTACAACACAAGCTTTTCAAGCTGTAGATTCTACACTTGCAAAAGATGTTGAAGTAAGTAATGATAAATTAAAAGTTAAGTTTTCACCAAAAGGTGCTCAAATTTCTGATGTAGAAATTATCGGATTTGATGCCTATGACGCGAAAAAAGACGGAAACAAAGATCCTTTACATTTAATAAAAAACGGATCGAGTAAATTTAACTTGTCATTCAAAACAAAACAGGGAGCTGTTCTTAATGTAGCCGATTTGGTTTTTGTACCTGTAGTACAAAAAAATGCAAATAACACTATTATTACATTTACTGCGAATGCACAAAATAGTCAAATTCAGTATATCTACACATTAGGAAATGCTTACGGAATTGATTTTGAAGTTAAGACACAAGGTTTATCTAACATTACGGCAGATAACAAAGTAGACTTAGCTTGGACTATGGATGCTTTTAGTACAGAAAAAGGAAAAGATCAAGAAAAATATTGGTCACATACCTATTTTCAATTCAAAGGAAACAAAGACATCGAATATGAATTATTTGGAGCTGATGAGTGGAACGAAGAAGAATCTATTTCGTGGGTTGCAAATAAACAACAGTTTTTTGCATCTGTATTATCTTATGACGAAGGTTTTAAGAATACAAATGGAGGATCTAAAAATTCTGAAAAAGAAGATTTAACACACAGTAAACATTTTCACTTAAATTCTCAAATGGAATTAAAAAACAGTGAAATGAACTATAAATTTACATGGGATTTTATTCCATTAGATTATAAAATGCTGACAAGTTATAACGACAAAGGATTTCAAAACTTAATTGATTTTGGTTGGGGATTATTTGGTTGGTTAAATAAATATTTCTTTTTAAATATCTTTAAGTGGTTAGCTTCTGTAGGTATCACATACGGTTGGGTAATTTTCTTAATGACAATTGTTGTTAAGTTAATTTTATCACCAGTTATGTACAAACAATACCGTCAATCTGCTTTGATGAAAGTAGTTCGTCCAGAACTGAACGCAATCAACGAAAAGTACAAAGACTCTAAAGATGCAATGAAAAAGCAACAAGAGACAATGGAAATTTATCGCACAGCAGGTATTAATCCTTTAGCAGGATGTTTACCAGCATTGTTACAAATTCCTATCTTTTATGCCTTATTCCGCTTCTTCCCTAACTTGATTGATTTAAGAGGAGTTCCTTTTTGGTTTGTAGATGACTTAACGGCTTATGATGACATTATTAGATTACCAGAATGGGTTCCATTATTAAATGGACACTTAAGTATATTTGCTGTATTGTATATTGTAGCAATGATGATTTATTTCAAAATTTCAGGATCTATGGATAATTTCCAAATGCCACAACAAGAAGGTATGCCAAATATGCAATTCATGAAGTACATGATGTATGTAATGCCAGTATTCTTCTTTGTTTTCTTAAACAATTATGCATCTGGATTATCTTGGTATTACTTAGTATCCAATGCTATTAATATCTTCATTGTATTGTACATCAAGAAGTTTATGATAAATGAAGCTAAGATTCATCAAATTATTGAAACAAATAAAACGAAACCTAAAAAACAAGGTAAGTTTGCTTCGAAAATGCAAAACATGATGCAACAAGCACAAGAAATGCAAGAGCAACAAAAAAATAATAAGAAGAAATAATATTTCTTTCAAATAATCTTA
Organism: Algoriella sp.; assembly: GCF_036647415.1. Taxonomy (NCBI): domain Bacteria; kingdom Pseudomonadati; phylum Bacteroidota; class Flavobacteriia; order Flavobacteriales; family Weeksellaceae; genus Algoriella; species Algoriella sp. Next base: position 103,659 of record NZ_JAVXKG010000004.1, on the reverse strand, counting down.
AAAATCCGTTAATAATAATTAACGGATTTTTTATTTAATCAGGACACTGATTTTTTTATTGATTTAATTATTTTATTATTAATAATTTATCCAATTACAATCAGCTAACTAGTGTACAACATACACTTTTTATTGATAAATAGTTTGTTATTTATTATTTTCAGATTATCATTGTCTTTAAATAATAAAAAGATGAATGATTTTTACAAAATTACAGATCAAACTGCGAATCCTGGTCCATTAGGATTATTTGGTTTTGCAATGACAACTATTCTTCTAAATATACATAATGCAGGTTTTTTCCCTGTAAATAGTATGATTATGGGAATGGGTATTTTCTTTGGTGGAGGAGCTCAGTTTATAGCTGGAGTTATGGAATGGAAAAAAGGAAATGATTTTGGAAGTATTGCATTTATGGCATACGGCGCTTTTTGGTTAACATTAGTATTTACATGGATTGCACCAATGTTTGGAGTAGAAAAACCAGATGGTAATGCAATGGGATGTTATTTAGGAATGTGGGGATTATTTACGTTAATCAATTTTATACAAACATTAAAAGGAAATCTAACTGGTAAATTATTATTCGCATCGCTTACCTTGTTATTCTTTTTATTAGCCGCAGGTAACTTTACAGGAAGTGAACAAATAATTCACGTTGCTGGTTACACAGGAATTGTTTGTGGTTTTATAGCGTTTTATGAAGCTTCTGCAATTATGATTAACAAAAAATATGAGAAGAACATTCTTCCATTATAAATTAAAAAATCCCTTTAGCTATTTTAGCTAAAGGGATTTTTTAATTTAACGCATTCTTATAATTATTTATTAAGCATCGGAGCAATTAACTTTTTCCAGATAAATAATAAAATTAAAGACCCTAAAATAGAAAATATCCAATCTAACGGACTAAAGAAACTTACTTCACCATCATGAGAAATTCCTATAAGTGTTCTCATATAAGCACCTAAATAAGCACCAACAATACCAATTAAAGCAGTAACCCAAAACCCTCCAGGATCTTGTCCAGGCATAATAGCCTTAGCAATCGCCGCGCAAATAAGTCCGAAAACCAAATAAACCAAGAAACTCCAAATTCCTGTAATTCCCAATAAAATAAAACCTGTTGTCATCATAATAATTGTTTTTTAAGCATTTTAAGTTGTTAAATAAATCTTAACTAAAATCATACCAAAAAGATAAGAATAATATTCCGTATTTTGTAGCTTTGTATCACTATAAAAATTAAAAAAATATGTCTCTAATTAAATCAATTTCAGGTTTTCGTGGAACAATCGGCGGAAAACCAGGAGATAATTTAACACCTATTGATGCCGTTAAATTTGCCGCAGCTTACGGAACTTGGTTAAAAAATCAATCAGATAAAACAGAATATAAAGTAATTGTTGGTCGTGACGCTCGTATTTCAGGGCAAATGGTATCTCAATTGGTATGTTCTACATTACAAGGTTTAGGAATTAATATTATCGACCTTGGCTTATCAACTACTCCAACCGTAGAAGTTATGGTGACAGATTTACACGCAGACGGTGGAATTATCTTAACGGCTTCTCACAATCCAAAAGAATGGAATGCATTAAAATTATTGAATGCAAAAGGTGAATTTGTTTCAGCAGACGATGGTGCGCAAATTTTAGCTTATGTGGATCAAGATGATTATAATTTCGCAGAAGTTGATGATTTAGGTTCATACGAAACCTTTGATTATGCAATTGATCTTCACATAGACAAAATTTTAGCATTGCCTTTGGTTAATGTTGAAGCAATTCAGAAAAATAATTTCAAAGTTGCTATCGACGCTGTAAATTCTACAGGTGGTATTGCTATTCCAAAATTATTAGATCGTCTAAACGTTGTACATTATGATATGTATTGCGAACCAAATGGTCAATTTCCTCATAACCCAGAGCCTTTAAAAGAACATTTAGGAGATATTTGTGCTAAAGTAATCGAAGAAAAAGCAGATTTCGGAATTGTTGTTGACCCAGATGTAGATCGTTTAGCAATTATTGATGAAAAAGGCGAAATGTTTGGCGAAGAATATACATTAGTTGCTGTTGCAGATTACGTTTTATCTAAAACACCTTCAGCTACGGTTTCCAATTTATCATCATCAAGAGCTTTACGTGATGTAACAGAAAAATATGGTCAAAAATACTCTCCCTCTGCAGTTGGTGAAGTAAACGTTGTCGTAGAAATGAAAAATGTTGGAGCAAAAATTGGTGGTGAAGGAAACGGAGGTATCATTTATCCAGAACTACACTATGGTCGCGATTCTTTAGTTGGTATTGCTTTATTTTTAACACATTTAGCAGAACAAAATATATCGGTTTCAGAATTAAAAGCTTCATATCCTGCTTATTTTATGGCAAAAAAGAAAATAGAATTGACGCCAGAAATTAATGTGGACGAATTATTAGTTAAAATTCAGGAAGTTTACAAAGACGAACAAATCAATACTGTAGACGGTGTAAAAATAGATTTCCCAACAGAATGGGTTCATTTACGCAAATCAAACACAGAACCTATTATTCGTATTTATACAGAAAGTACTTCTGAAGAAAATGCAAATAAATTGGCTGATAAAATGATAGAAAGCATCAAAAATATTATTTAATATATAAATTTTTAATTGTTTAATAAATGTGCAAAACTCTAACATTTTGTTAGGAATTTTGCACATTTTATTTTGTAATTTAGTCTAGTTACTATGGACGAAGATTTTTTTAACAACGAATTGATTGAGAAATTTGAGCAAATGCTTGATAATCGTGAATATACCTATTACGATTCTGAAGATTTGTGCGAAATTATTGAGTTTTACATCGAAGTAAATGATAGTGAATACGCGAAGCGTGCGCTAGATTTTGCAGAAAAAATGCATCCCGATAATTTAGATATCAAGATAAAACGAATTGAATATCTACTTTCTATTGGAGAATTGAAACGTGGCGGAAAATTAATACAAGAAATTAAAGAAATTGCAGCGCAAGAACTAGATTATTTATTAGTCCAAGCACGTTATTGGGGCATGAAAAATATGCCCAGAAAATCGATTCGTTTTTACGAAGAAGCTTTAAAAATTGATGATGAAGAAACAGATTTCATCTGCAATTGTATTGGAAACGAATATTTAAATCTAGATGAAATACGATCGGCTTTAGAAGCCTTTAAACGTGCTTTAAAATTCAATCCTGAAAATGATTATTCTTTCTATTCAATCATTCAATGTTATGAAGATATTCACGATGATATAGATTGTATAAAATTTTTAAAAGATTATATAGAAGATAATCCTTATTCCGAGGTTTCTTGGTTACAATTAGGTCTACTTTACTTACATCAAAAGAAATATGATGATGCTATAAATGCATTTGAATATGTTATCGCAATTAACCCTAATAGCATTAGTGGACACACGAATAAAGCAAGTGCTTTAGAAGGTTTAGGTCAATTTAGTGATGCTATAAATACCTACGAAGAAACTTTAAGTTTTGATGATTCACCAGCTGTAACACATCTTAAAATTGGTGAAAATTTTGAGCAATTAGAAAAACCTCAAAAAGCATTAAAGTCATATCATATTGCGATTAAAGAAGATCCACAATTAGATAAAGCTTGGGCAAAAGCTGCTTCACTTTATGATAAATTAGGAAATTTTGAAGAAGCAGAATATTACATCAATCGCGCGATTGATTTAGATGATAAAAATGTAGAATATTACAGTTCTGCAACATATTATTATCTAAAACAATTAAAATTTGAAGAAGCCATCAAAAACTTAGCAATTATTGTAGAAATGAAACCCTTGGTTTTTAATTCTTGGTATGCTTACTCCGAAACTTTAATCGCAATTGGCGAGTATGAGCAAGCAATACCTATCATTATTGCAGCGTTAAGAAATTTTAATCGTGCTGAACTTTTCTATCAATTAAGTAATGTTTACTATCTGACTGATCAAAATAAATTAGGAGATGAAGCCTTTACAAATGCTCTTTTATTGAATAAATCTCTAAAAGAATCTATGTTAGATAATTATCCTATTTTACAAGAAAAAATTACACAATTAAATTTAAAATAAACAATCAAAAATTGTTGACAATAAGTTCATCTCAGTTTATACAAGGACAAGAAAAAAATAATGTATCTTTAATTGTCAACAAATCGATATGAATTTAGTAGCGCATCAATATCTATCTTTCGGGAAAAAGAATTTGCAAATTGGTAATTTACTTGGAGAAACTGTCAAAGGAAATCAATATTTGAATTATCCAGAAGATATACAAACGGGTATTTTATTGCACAGAGAAATTGACACTTTTACAGATTCTCACGAAATTGTAAAACAAAGTTCGAGCTATTTTCATGCTACTCAACATAAATTTTCTCCAATAATAATTGATGTTATTTACGATTACTTTTTGATTAAACATTGGAATAATTTTTCTAATACACCTTTTCAAGAATTCAAAATAGAATGTTATCAACTTTTCGAAGACGAACAAACTAATCTTCCAAAAAAACTTCAAGAAACTATTTTCTATTTGTTAAAATATGATTGGTTTCAAAATTATTCGACAATAGATGGCGTTCAACAAACACTGAAAGGTATTGGTAGTCGAGCTAAATATTCGAATAATCTACATGAAATTATTCCAGAATTTGAAAAAAATTATACAGAACTCGAAAATGATTTTTTAATTTTCTTCCCTCAACTTTTTACACATTGTAAAAAGTTTTTATCTATCGAAATCAACGAGTAAATTTCTTTTTAACAATTGGATAAAATTCATTAGTTTAGGGCTGTAAACAAACAGAAAACCACAAATGGATTTAACTTTTAATAAAAGAGAGGATCATAACAAACTTTTACTATCAAAACTTCGCAATAAATTGAATGAAGTTTATTTGGGTGGAGGTAAAAAACGTATTGAGGCTCAACATAGCAAAGGTAAATTAACGGCTCGTGAGAGAATTGATTATCTTTTAGATGACAAAAAACCTGCAATAGAAATTGGTGCTTTAACGGGCGACGAAATGTACAAAGAACATGGTGGATGTCCATCAGGTGGAGTTGTTGTAAAAATTGGATATATTTCTGGTAAACAATGTATTGTTGTTGCAAATGATGCAACTGTAAAAGCAGGTGCTTGGTTTCCTATTACAGGAAAAAAGAATTTGCGTGCACAAGAAATTGCAATGGAAAACAAATTGCCTATCATTTATTTAGTAGATAGTGCAGGTGTATATTTACCTATGCAAGACGAGATTTTCCCTGATAAAGAAATGTTTGGACGAATTTTTCGCAATAATGCAATTATGTCTTCGATGGGAATTACTCAGATTTCTGCAGTTATGGGAAGTTGTGTTGCTGGTGGCGCTTATTTGCCAATTATGAGCGACGAAGCAATGATAGTTGATAAAACTGGATCTATATTTTTAGCGGGTAGTTATTTGGTAAAAGCTGCTATTGGAGAAGAAATTGATAATGAAACTTTAGGAGGAGCAACTACTCACACAGAAATATCAGGAGTTACAGACTACAAAGCAAAAGATGATAAAGATGCTCTAGATAGAATAAAATCTATTGTAGGAAAAATTGGTGATTTTGATAAGGCAGGATATAACCGTATCGAAGCTGCACAACCTGCATTAGACGAAAAAGAAATTTATGGTATTTTACCAGAATCTAGAGCAGAACAATATGATATGTATGAGATTATTAACAGAATTGTTGATAACTCTGAATTAGATGAATATAAACCAGATTACGGAAAATCTATTATCTGTACCTACGCACGTATTGATGGTTGGGCGGTTGGAATTGTAGCTAATCAACGTAAAATTGTGAAATCTAAAAAAGATGGAATGCAATTTGGCGGTGTTATCTATTCAGATTCAGCCGATAAAGCAACTCGATTTATTGCAAATTGTAATCAAAAGAAAATTCCATTGGTATTTTTACAAGATGTAACAGGATTTATGGTTGGATCTAAATCTGAACATGGAGGAATCATAAAAGATGGTGCTAAAATGGTAAATGCAGTTTCTAACTCAGTTGTTCCAAAATTTACAATAATTGTTGGTAACTCTTATGGTGCTGGTAATTATGCAATGTGTGGAAAAGCGTACGATCCACGTTTGATTGCTGCTTGGCCATCGGCACAATTGGCTGTTATGGGCGGTGAACAAGCTGCAAAAGTACTTTTTCAGATAAAAGAAGCCTCTTTGAAAAGTCAAGGAATAGAAGTTGATGAAGTGAAAAAACAAGAATTATTGAGCGAAATTACGGCTAAATATAATGACGAAACAAGTCCTTATTATGCTGCTGCAAGATTATGGACTGATGGTATTATTGATCCATTAGATACACGTAAATGGATTTCTATGGGAATTGAAGCAGCCAATCATGCTCCAATCGAAAAACAATTTAATTTAGGTGTTATTCAAGTTTAAAAAAGAATAAATATTACATAAAGCAAAATCGGTCATCTACATTTAGATGACCGATTTTTTATTTTGAATAAATTGTTTTAATAATATAATTTAAGTCATTTGTAAAACTCAAATTCATTACATAATCTACATTTATCTTAACTTTATCTGTCCATAAAACTTCATCATTGTATTTGATTGGGTCTTCTACTTTAGATAAAATATCGTCTTCATTTCTATATTTAAGTTGGGCTGGACCTGTAATTCCTGGTTTTACACTAAGAATAATTCTATCTTTTCCTTCTAATTTATCTGCATAACCAATAACATCTGGTCGTGGTCCTACAAAACTCATTTCTCCTTTTATAATATTAAAAAGTTGTGGTAATTCATCTAACTTATAATCTCTTAAAAATTGTCCAAATGGAGTTATATTATGTTCTTTAGTGGTTATACTAGATGTTTGAGAACCTTTCATAGATCGAATTTTATAAATTTTAAAAATTCGCCCATTCTTCCCTACTCTATTTTGTGTAAAAAGTCCGAATTGGTTGGTATCAATAGAACTAATCGTAATTAATAAAATGATTAATCCCACTAAAAAAATTAGTAGGATTAATGCAAGTATATAGTCGAAAAGATTCTTTATTAACATTTTAATTAAAAGAATTTACTTTTAATTCTTTCTCCTAAACGTTTTATTTTACCTATAAACGAATTATCAAAATCTTCGTCACCAGCAAAATAACCATAGCCGTAACCATAGCCATAACCATAGCCGTAACCATAGCCGTAGCCATAACCAGTTTTGATTTGGAAATCGTTAAAGATAATTCCTACATTAGATACTTCACCTTCGTCATATTTATTAGAAATAGCTGTGATAAAGTTTTTCTCCGAGTAGTTATAACGTGTTACATATAATGTACAATCTGCATAGCGCATTAGATCATACGAATCTGTAACAAGACCAATTGGAGGTGAATCTATAATCACATATTCATATTTATCTTTTAATTCAGCAAACAATTGTTCCATACGCTTACTCAGAATTAATTCTGATGGATTTGGAGGAATTGGTCCTGCTGTAATAATATCTAAATTAGGTAATATAGTATGTTGTACAATACGATCTAGTTCTAAATCTCCTGCAACAAAATCTGTAACACCAACTTTATTGTTAATATTAAAATCGTCAAAAATCTTTGGTTTTCTTAAATCCAAACCAATCAAAACAGTCTTTTTATCCATTGATCCCAATGAACTTGCAATATTCATGGCATTGAATGTTTTACCTTCACCACCAATAAATGATGTTACTAAGATTGTTTTATTAGATTGATTAAGTCCCGGATCTTTGTAAATAAATTTTAGATTAGAACGTATCGATCTAAAGGATTCTGATATTCCCGATTTTGGATTATTAATAACGACTAATGGTGAATTATCTCCCAATGGACCTACTAAACCAATAATTGGAATACCTGTACGTGATGTAATGTCTTTTAGTACACGAACTTTAAAGTCTAACAACTCTTTAATTATCACATAAACTAAAGGAATCAACAAACCAATTCCTAAAGCAATTAAATAATTTCTCTGTGGATTTGGATAAATAGAACCTTGTCCTTGATTTTTAGCAGGATCAATAATCGATATATCCGATACAATTGATGCTAATGATAAGTCTGTTGTATTTAATTGATTAATTAAATTAGAATACAATACACTATTAAGCTCAAAACCTCTATTTGCTTCTACAAATTCTATTTCTTGAAATGGTAAATCTTTTGCTTCGAATTCAGATTCTGCTAATTTCGCATTGACTTGAGATAGGTCTGTACTTAGTTTTTGTAAATGTGCATTAACAACATTTGAAATGTCGTTTCGTGTTTTGCCTATTTGTCTATCAATGTCTCTGATTTCGTCTGTATTCGATTTGTAAACTTTCAACATTTCTTGTCTACGAATCTCTAGATTATCTAATTTATCAACATTAGACATGTAATAAGAAACTTCTAGTCCTGCAATATTTAAAGCAATCAAGTTATCTACACTACTCGATTTTTTAGGCATTAAACGATGTAAAGCTGCTATTCTTTCTTCAATTTCTATTCGCTCTTTATCTAATGAAGTTAATTTACCTATTAACTCACCTTTCTTTGTATCGAAATTATATATACCAGATTTTTTCTGAAGTTCTTGTAAATTATCTGTTGCACTATCTAATTTAACCTTTACAGATGCAATTCTATCTTTTAAATATTTTCTGGTTTGATAGGCTGATAAATTACGTTCTGCGAGTTCATTTTCTATCAATACACTGATTGAGTTATTCAATAAATCAACAGCTTCATTTAGACTTTCTGCATTTTTAGAGACAGAAATAATACTTGCAATTTTAGAAGGATTAGTAACAGAGAAGTTTTGTACAGCTCTTTGTGTAGCGTCTTTTATCGTAACTAATTTGAATGAATATTTATTTCCAGAAGATTGATTGTTCAATTTTTTCAACATCAACTTAAAATCTTTACCAATAATCCATTGATTATAATATCCAATTTTCGGTAAATTTAATTGAGCAGAATTCATCAAACTATCCTTAGAAAAATTATATAAATTTCCAGAATTATTTTCTATTTTTAAATAAAAAGAATTATGATCTTTAGGTTCTACCAAAACTTCTACATTCGCTATTTGCGTATGAAGTGTATCGATATGAACCTGAAAAGGAGCGTCAAGCTTATAAACATTTGACTTTTTTAGCTTTCCTTCTTCAAAATAATAAATATAAGACTCCGCTTTCTTTACAACTTTTTCGTTATGTATACGCGATGTTAATGTATACGATAAGCCGTCTATTTTATTCGCATTTCCTCCCCAAATAAAATTAATAGAATTAGATGCTAAATTATTATTAGCCGCATTATTTTCCTTTATTTTAAAAGTTGTATTTGCTGAGTATATTTTATTTAATTTCCAATTATTAAGATAAAAAGCAACTGATAATGCAATTAAAATAGATATTATATACAAAGGCCAAGCATTTAAAATACGAGGAATAAGTCTTTCTATATCAATAAAATCTGATTGACGTTTTTTAGTTTTTTGTTCTATATTATTGTTTGCCATTATTAAATATTATCAAAAAATAAGTATACACCTAAAATTGTAGCAATTGCTCCCATAACTGTAGTAACAACTGTTAAAGGATTTAAACCAACACCCCATACTTTTTCTTTACGAGGATTTACAACTATAATATCATTGTTTTGTACCCAATAATATTCAGAATTCATGATCGATTCTTTTGTTAAATCTACATAAACTTGTTTTGTTCCATCAACATCAGTTCTAATAATTCTTACATTTTTTAGGTCTGCATAAATATTATTTGATCCCGACTGAGCGAAAGCATCTAATAAAGTAATATTTTTCTTTGGAGCACGAAAAACACCTTGTCCAGCTTCACCTATAATTGTATATTCTGTTCCTGCAATATTTACGTCAATATATGTTCCTTTTTCGTCATATATTTTATAAAACTCTTTTTGAACCGCACTTCTAGCCTCTTCAAGTGTAAGACCTTCTAGTTTTATTTTTCCTATACGAGGCAATTCTATATTTCCATCTTCGCGAACATATACGCTATTTCCTCCGTCAGTACTATTACCTCCAGAAATAAAATCGCTTAAAATTCCCATAGATGCACCAGCTACAGAAGAAACATTAATCAAAATCTGATCATCCTTTTGGATTCTGTATTCAGGTTTATTAAAAGCAATTTTTCCTTTACTATCTAATTTTAGATTTTGATCAGGTTGAATAAGTTGTACATCTTTTAAAGAGATACATGAAAATAAATTCAGAATCACTAAAAAAAATAAAGTTTTGGTTAAAGTTGATTTTAAGTTATGCATATTTTATATTATTGTATTTTATTTTTAAGTTTTTTATTGACAATATATCTAAGCGAAAATACAAAACTAAATGATAATATGACGAATATCAAAAATAGTTTATTAATTTCTAAATTTCTAAAATAATAAGCTACAAAAACAAAGATTATATTAATCAATACTAAAAACATAGAAGTTTGTAAATGATTAAATCCTAATTTTAATACTTGATGATGTAAATGATTCTTATCTGGTCTTAGAGGATGTTTGCCTTTAAGTATACGAATTGTGAAAACAGTAATTGTGTCTAATACTGGTATGACAAAAATAAAAAGTAATAAGACAGGACCTGTTTTTATACCTAAATTAGAATTTTCACTTACATATAAAAAGCGTACAGCCATAAAGGTTAAAATAAAACCAATAACCATAGAACCTGTATCTCCCATAAAAATTTTAAATTTATTTGAGAGATTATATCGTAAAAACCCCATTAATACAGCTATTGTACTTATTGCTAAAATACCAATACCGAAGTCAAATATTCGATAAAAAATATAAAGAAAACAAAGAGATATTACAATACCTAATCCTGATGCTAAACCATCTAACCCATCGATTAAGTTATAGGCATTTATTAATACTACAAATACAAATAATGTTAGAATAACACCCACCCAATATGGTATCTCATATATCCCAAAAAGTCCAGAAAATGAATTAATCATTATTCCTGATCCAAAAATTATTAAAATTGTACTTATTAACTGTCCATATAGTTTTTTATCTGGTGCTACAACTAACAAATCATCCATTAAACCTATAAAAAATAAAATAGTAATTGCAGAAAGGAAAAATGAATAATTAACACCTAAGTCCGTTGCAAAAATAGAGGTTGATACTACAATACCAAAAAACAAAGCAACTCCCCCCAAAGTTGGTACTTTATCTATGTGCGAGCTTCTTTCTCCTGGCACATCCATTAATTGTTTTTTATAAGATATCCTGATTATTTTAGGGATAGAAATTAATGTTAGTATTAATCCTACAAAATATGCACCAATCATATTTATATAGATTGGAGAAATATCTAAACTATATAAATAATCTAATATTCTAAAGTTTTCCATATTTTTTCATTCCATTTAACGCCCAAAAAAATGTGTAATATGAGGATTTTAAAAAATTCATTTTAAGATATTTTCGATAAACCTCATATTGTTTTAGCGCAATTTTCAATTTATTTCTTGATACAGAATTATTTCGAATTCTATAAATTGCTAATGTTTCTTTAATAGCTCTTGCGTATCTCACTTTTTGCAATAAATCGATCCACATCGCATGATCTTCTCTTAATTCTACTTCTGGAAATGTAATTTTACCTATTCTTTCAGTATCATAAACAGATGTTAACATAGGTATTGGGCAATTATACAATATTCTATTTCTATCAATATAATCTATCGCTATAAAATCGGTTAACAATGGTTGTAAATCTTCATCTACTCTTTTATAACTTGTATAAACTAATTCTTCTTTTGTATTAGCTAGATAATTAATTGTTTTCTCTAAAAAATTTGGTAACCATAAATCATCACTATCAATAAAAGTTACGAAACGGCCATTTGCCAAATTCAATCCTTTATTACGAGCTTCTGAAGCACCTTTATTTACTTTTTGTTCAAGTAATTTAACTCTATCATCATTGAAAGATTTAATAATTTCTACTGATTTATCTATAGACGCATCGTCTACAATAATCCATTCCCAATTTGTGTATATCTGATTTCTTATTGATTGATATGTTTCGGCTATAAACTTCTCCGAATTATAGCAAGGTGTAATTATTGAAACTAATCCCATCTCCATAATCCGTAAACTGCTTCTTGATTAAAAATAGTACGATAATTTCCAAAATTTGATTTATGTCCCTGTTTTATTTGAAACCAAAAAATCAGAAAAATAGTGTAGAATACAAAGCTTAAATACACAAAGTTTCTTTTAAATTTATCTCCGTTAAATGAATAAACTAATCTTCCTACAGTTAAACCAAGAAAAACTAAATAAAAACCAGGCAAACGTACTCCGAAAATTCCTTTACCTAAGAAAAAATATAACAAGACACCAAAAACAAATAAATTTCTGAAATAATTATAGAACTTATCATCAACTGCATATTTATTATAAACAATAATGGATATGATGGATATAATTTTAACAAAATCACCAATAGCAACTCCATCTCCTTGATCATATAATTGACTTTGATAGTCTTCAAATTTATCACCTCCAATCGGCATGTATTGCATTATAACTTCTATTACAGAGTTTAAACCTGTGTAAAAGCCTATAATAGCAAATACCACTAACCAACCAATAAATTTTTCATCAAACTTCATTGGGGCAATCCAATAAGCCAAAATAAAAATAATAATAGATTCATGAAATTGATAACCTATCGCTATACAAATCAAAAATTTAATCAAATTTCTATCAATAACATATCGTATAGAATATAATGCTATCGCATTTGCTAAACCTTGACGAATATGTACATGCTCCTCGAACAAAAAATTTGGCATTGAGTAAATGAAAAGAACTAAAAATGGTAAACCTCCATATTTATAAAATGTTGTGGTTTTAAGGATTAGTGAAGTTGTAGCTACAATTAAAGTCAACATTCCAAAATCGAATCCATAATCAACAAGAATTTTATTTAAACCTAAAAATCCTTCTTCCATTCCTGCCATTTCAGCAAATCGACTAAACTCACTCCAACTCACATCAGACAACATCCTAAATGTCCTAAAATAAGCCAACCAATCAGGACTTAAAGCATATCCTAAGCCTGCAGTTAAAGCCATTATGATAACAACCATAATGTATAACTGTTTACTAACTTCTTTCTTAGAAAATTCCAAAAAAGATGCTACTATAAGAAACGCATATATCAAAAGATAGATTAAACTCACTTAACTTATATTTTTTTTAGGAGATTAAGGTTGATAAAAGACATGTAATAAAATATTTTTTTCTTTGGTGATAATGAATTTAAATAGTTTTCTTTAAAACGTTTATAGTTTTTTAAAGATTTTTTAGAAATATTGTATTTTTTTAGAAAATTTTTCAATTCCGAAATCATTTCATCCTTCAATACTTTATCTTTTACATAAGCAACATACGCTAAATACGAATAATAGCCTTGTAAAATCTGAAATCTCTCCAATTCTACGGCAAATGTATTGTAATTACTTAACTTAAAATAATCTGAAACCGCATCCACAGCAAAGAACATATCCAAACCTTTTACCGTATGTGTTTTTGTTATAGAATCTTGGCGTTCAAAATATTTATAAAAAGGTTGATTAATCTTCGAGATAATTGTAGAATCGAGTACTAATTTCGGTATCAATTCTATATCCTCAAAATGAATTCCTTTCTTAAATTTATGTTGATTAAATAACGATTTTTTAAAAATTTTATTACACGCAAAACAACTCATTTCTCCAAAAATTGTAAAATTCTCCTTCAAAATAATTTTATCTGGCAATTGCGGAGATTGTCGTAAATCTCTAAACTCATTTCCATTTTCATCAACTTTTACCAAATCGCACATGACAATTTCTGACTGATGCTTTTCAGCTAAATCAAACATCGTTTGGAACATTATCGGATCAATATAATCATCAGAATCTATAAAAGCTAAAAACATACCTATTGACGCTTCAATTCCTACGTTTCTTGCATCACTCAAACCTCCATTCTTTTTCATAATAAAAGAAATTCGAGTATCTCTTTTTGCAAAATCATCAATAATTTGTTGCGAATTATCTGTAGAACCATCATTCACAATAATCACTTCAATATCTCTTAACGTTTGATTCAAAATAGAATCTAAACACTTCGAAAGATATTTTTCGGTATTATAAACTGGTACTATTACTGATATTTTAGGTTGATTATTCACAATTTTTCAAATAATGATTCGTAATGATTCATAATAACTTTTTTACTAAATCTTGATTCTATACTTGTTATAATTTGTTCTTTTTGATACGATTTATTCAAAATTTGTTTAATTCTTGATGCAAAACCTTCCGTATCATTTATATCATAAATTTCTCCATTTACCCCTTCTTGTATAATTTCATTTATACCTCCAGGCGCATTATTTGCCAAACTATACGTTCCGCACGCACCAGCCTCTAACAAAACATTTGGAAAACCTTCATATCTTGAGGACAGAATAAACAAATCTGCTTGTTTTACAAATGGAAATGGATTATTTACTTTTCCGAAAAACGAAACATTATCTAATTGTAAATCATTCTTTTGAATTAATAATTGTTCTTTATCTGGACCATCTCCAAAAATGGTTAATTTAATCGGTTCATTTTTCAGATAACTAAAAACGTTTAATAATAAATCAAAACCTTTTCTTTGTGAAAGATTTCCAATCGAAACAATATTTTTATAGCTCGTGTTATTACCTTGTTCTATATTTTCTTCTTTTAATCGATTAATCATCTCAAAATCAACAGGATTATTGATTTTTATTATTTTAGAAGAATGAATTTTGAAATTATCAATCAAATCATTTTTCATATCATCACTTTGTGCAATAATCTGATGAAAATTGTTATAAAAACGATAAAAAAATAAGATTTCTTTACGCGTTACATGTTTTGAAACAACATTAGTTTCACGCGTTACAAACTTTGTTTTAGAGAAAAAAGGAATCAAAGGTGATAAAAATGCCGAAATTTCTCCCCAACCAGTAAATACAATATCTGGTTTTAACTTATTAATTAATGGAATAATTTTAAAAATAGAATATCGTATTCGAGAAATATTTAACTCTATAATTTCTACATCATCTTTTAAATGATTCAGATAATATCCTTCTTTTTTGAACAAGACTAATTTCAGACAAAATTTTGTACGATCCAATTCATTGCAAAGCGTTGTTATTACACGCTCCGCACCACCTTGATTAAGGTCTGGCAATATAAAAAGTATCGTTTTCAATTAATCAATTCTATTATTAATATATCTCTCTGTTGCATTTTCGTTTGGAATAATTGTCATCGGATTTCCCGTCACAATAGAATTATCAGGAACATCGTCCGTCACAAAACTATTTGGCGCAATAAGAACATTATTTCCAATCGTAATTCCTCCTACAATTACCGCATTAGTTCCTACCCAAACATCATTTTTCAACACCGGAAAACCTTGCTTATTCCCTCTATTGGTTTGTCCTAAAGTTACACCATGAGCGATGTTGCAATTTTTCCCAATTTTACATTTCGGATTTACAACCACAGTTCCCCAATGTCCTAAATATAGACCAGCTCCTATTTCTGTTTTTGCAGAAATTTGATAACCGTATTTTATCGAATATCTTCTTAATAACAAACGATATAAAAAACCTAAAGGATGTCTTGATGAATAGTTTTGAGCTTTACGCAAAAAGTAAATAAAACGAAAACCTGGACTCATAAATCCTTTCAGAAAAGGAGTATTTGTCCAATAACCAAAATTTCTATAAAAATCTTGTTGTATAATTGTTTTCATAGAAATAATTTAAAAATGTTTTTCGATTGATTCTACAGCGTTTTTCAATTCAAAAGGTAAGCTTTTTGATTGAATAATTTTCGTGTAATTTTCGGCTTGTTGTTGATTTTCAAGAAAATATTTCATTCCATTATAAATATCATCTTCATCGTTTGGAATAATATAACCTAGTTCTCCATCGTTCAAAATTTCTCGAACACCCGAAACATCAGTCGCAATGATAGGTTTTGCCAAAACCATTGCCTCAAACAAAACGGTAGGATAACCTTCGTAACGAGATGATAAAATATAATAATCTGCTTGTACAAAATAGGGATATGGATTCTCTTTGAACCCAATTAATTTAGCAGTTTCTTCGACTTTTAATTCGTGAAATAATTTTTGAATATTCGGAAAATCATAGCCATCACCTACAATCCAAAGATTATGTTGATAACCTTCGTCAATCAAACGTCGATGAACTCGCAATAAACGGTCAAACCCTTTTTGTGGAAAAACTGTTCCGATTGAAACAAACGTTTTAATTCCTTCTTTTTTAGAAATCTCAGCTGTTTTTTTAGCTAAATTTATTATTTCCTTAACATCAATCGGATTATAAATACGAGCAATTTTTTGCATTTCTATTTCAGAATCTGCTAAACTTAAAAATAATTCGTTTATTTTATTAGAAATCACTAATATTTTATCAAATTCAAAAAACTTTTTTAATTTTTCTTCTGTATAACCAGAAACATTTGATAAATCATTGTGTATCCAAACAATTTTTTTGGAAGATTTGATAGGCGAATTAAGAATTTCATCACTTATTCCATGAATTGCCGCAAACTCTATATCGTATTTTTTATTTGGTAAAATATACCTGTAAAGTAATTTGGGAAATTTCTTTAAAATTTTTTGATAAATTACTCTGAAAGTCTTTTCTGGGATATCTTGTGGACGATTTGTAGTTATCATTTCGCCTTTATTCAAATAATAAATATTAACCCAAGATGGAACATCTTTTAAATACTTACCCGAATAAAGATTTAATAACAAATCAATTTCATACTTCTCTGGCGATAAATTTTTCAAAAAAGTCACTAATACTTTTTCGGCACCGCCATGACGTAGCGAGCCAATACGTATTAATATTTTCTTTTTAGCTTCCATTATTTAGCAGAATCTTTGCGTTTATACAAATAAAAATCTCGGCCAGATGGTTTGAATTTATAGATTTTATCTAAAATAGTATTCTCAGATTTCGTAACATCTGCAATCTTAAATTCTTTTATCAATTCATACTCTTGATAAATTGATTTATCCTCTAATTTACCTTCAAACATCGGCTGATGATCTTCAAGTATATATTTTGGTTTCGCTTTATTTATCAAATTAGAAAAACCTACTGCTTGTCCATTTTTCGCAATATTTTCGTCAGTCAACCTTTTATCAACCAAACCTACATAATCTATCACTTTAAGTTTAGAAAAATAAGGAATATAGCCCGCTGGCTCTAAGAAAATATAATTATTTTTATTTGGCTCGATAGAGTCTAAATATAAACCAATTTTACGCGCATGATTCCACTCGCCATGACCAGTTGCAATAGAATGCACGGCTTGATATGCAGTAAACGGGAAACCAAAAATGAAAAGATAAGCTATTGATAAAATTTTATATTTTTCTGAATCTAAAATAATCAAAATAATTGGCAGAAAAAGACATATTTGAGGAATCCAATAATACCAATCGAACCATGAATTTGCAGCGCCAAAAATAATAGATTTTACAAGTCCGAAAAGGAATAAAAACGTAATTACTTTTCTTTTATCAACCGTCAATTTACGATTCAAAAATAATAAACTAATCAAAGAAATAATGAAAAGAATTAGTGTTGAAAAATTATAAATTGATGTAGGAAATTTTACCATTCCAAAATAATTTGGGGCAAAAAATTTAAACGCATTCCATCTCTCAATAATAGATGGACTTGAATAATTATTCTTTTTAGAGGTTATTGTATTATTTACAATCTCTCCAAAATAAAACCAATTAAATGAAACGACAGATACAACTGCTAAAATACCTCCCAACATAAAAACTGTATTCCATTTACGTTGTTGAATTACATCATATATAAATAATAAACCTAGGAATATTACTGTGTCTATACGTGTCCATAATATCAAAACAGGTAATAAAAGAAACGCCCAATTTCTACGCTCTACAAAACCAAATTTGATTAAAGCCATATAAAAGAAAAATAGCATTCCGAACTCCATTCCTAATATTGACATTTTGATAACTGGAGGTAAAAAACTAACAAATAATAGAAATAAAATAACTTTTGTCGTATTATCAAAAAATAATTTAGCCAGCCAATAAATACCAATTGTTAATAATATCGTATTAAAAATCAATAATGGGTAAATAAAAGAATTATCAGGAAAAATTGTTTGAAAAATAACACCTACAAAAACATACAAATGTGTTGTAGAAGCTGAAATTTTCTCAACTCCATTGTAACCATATACACCATGTTCGATAATATTTCGTGCAACGCGCCAAGAAATAAGCGCATCTTCTTGTATATGTTTTGTTAAGAAAAAAACTGATTTTAATAAAATAATCAGAATTGAGGCAATAAAGATTTGACTTTTATTCAAAGTATCTTTCATAGTATTAGTTTGGTTGTGCAAATATAGACCTTTAATTAAAATATCTAAAATTAGATTTTGTAGAAATAGAAAACATCGCTTCATCTCCTTTTGTATCGCCAAAAGAGATAATTTCATCATAAAAAGTTAAATCAATTTCTTGTTCTATTCTAACTTTTTTTTCTTCGTAATTACAATTTTTTGTGGCAAAAATTCCAGTAAAAATACCTTGTTCATCAAATTTTGCTTTGGTACAAATCAATCCCATTCCATAATAATCTGCAAAAGGTTTTACCCAAAAATCTACAGAAGCGGAAACGATAAATTTATCATTGTAATTACTAATTTGTTTTATATAATCGTTTGCTTTTTTATTAATTAAAGTTTGATGATTTTGTTCAAAATAATTCTGAGCCAAATTATCAATTTCTGAAACGGAAAGACCTTTCATAAACTTCGAAATAAACTTTTCTTTTACTTTTCCAGCATCAATTAGCTTTAATTTAGAAACGACAAATAATGGAGTAAATATAAGATAATTAAAATTATACGTTTTAGGAAAAGAGAATTTTAAAAAATCGAATAAGGTGTCTTTACTTGTCAATGTTCCATCGAAATCGAATAAATATAAATTACGATTCATTACATTTTCATTTTCTTAAAAATAAATTCAGGCACATTACGAATAATCATCATAATTCCCCACCAAACAAACGTCACATAAACTACATTTCGTTTTTTGAGATATGCTTTGTAAATAATATCTGCTGCTTGATTTGGTTGCGCTGTCAAAGGCTTTGGCGTTTCGATATCAGCTGTCATTTGCGTATCCATAAAACCTGGAATAACAGTCATAACATGTACTTTTTTATGAAATAAATAATTCCTTAATCCTGCCAAATAAGCCGTAAAACCAGCTTTCGCAGAACCATAAATAAAATTACTCTGACGTCCACGTTCTCCTGCAACAGATGATAAACCAATTATAGTTCCTGAACCTCTCGTTTCGAATTTCTTTGCAAAATAATTAATCAAAACAATTAATTTTGAGTAATTAATCTCTACAATTTGCTTTGTATTCCAATCATCATACAAGCCTTCTTCAGAGTTTTTTCCAAGAAAACCAGATGCACAAAAAAGCAATTCTGAGTTGATATAATCTAATTTAGAAAAATCATTTTCTTGTGTTAAATCAAAATGAATAATTTCACATTTTTGCTCATATTTTGCGAAAAAATGTTGAGCTAATTTTTCTGTTTTCTCAACATTTGATGTAAATAAATAAACTTCCGGAAAACGTTGTCCTTCACTCAAAACCTTTTCTACAAAGGCTATTGCTACATCTGAATTGGATCCTAATATTATCATTTTTATTTAAATCTATTGATACGTTCGTTTTGCATTGACTCAAATTTAGGTGAATCAACATTTTGTAAATAATCTGTAAGAGCTGGATTTGACATCGCATCTTTTGTACGATAAATATGTCCGCCAAAATCCATTACAATCCGGTCTAAATTGGCAATTAATTTCTCTAATTTATCATTTACTTTAAAATCTAAAGCCAAGGTATATCCTTTCATCGGAAAAGAATTATAGGCTTCTTTATTGTTTTCTCCAAACAATTTTAAAACAACCAAAAAAGAACCATTTCCACTTGCTGCAATCGTCTCCAAAATTTGACGCATTCCTTCTTTTCCTTGCTCCTTTGGAATTACAAATTGATATTGAATAAATCCATTTTTTCCATAAATTCTATTCCAATTATGAACAGCATCTAACGGATAAAAGAATGTTTCGTAATCTACATAATTCTTCAGATGTTTTTTTCCTTGTTTATTAAAATATATCCAATTAAAAATCTTGATTGATAAAGGATTTAAGGCGAAATTTGGAAAGAAAAATGGAATATTAAGATTTAATTTCTTCTTAATTTTCAACGGAGATTTTTTCAATTTATTTGGTAATTCGTCTAAAGTAGCATGTTCACCACGCAACATAATTGACTTTCCTAAAGTTTTTCCTTTTTGCATACAATCTAACCAAGCGACATTGTACGTCCAAGATTCTGAAGAATCAAACAATTCAAATATTTCATCTAAATTATTTGCTTGAATTGCTTCATTTCTAATATAAGCCGTTTCGATAGGTTTTAACATAAATTGAGCCGAAAGTATAACTCCTGTAAGTCCCATTCCTCCTATTGTTGACCAAAATAATTCGGGATAGTCATGACGAGAGCAACGTAAAATATCTCCATTTTCTATCATCAAATCAAAATAAATAAGATGATCTGAAAAACAACCATCAACATGATGATTTTTTCCGTGAATATCAGAGGCAATCGCACCACCAACGGTAATAAATTTTGTACCAGGTGTTACAGAAATAAAAAATCCTGAAGGAATAGAAACCTCTAAAATTTCGTCCAATTTTACGCCTGCTTCTACTTCAATCAAACCATTTTGGCGATCAAAATTGATAAATTTATTCCATTTAGCAGTCGAAATAATTGTATTCTGTAATGATGCATCACCGTAGCAACGACCATTTCCACGAGTAATTAATTCTTCATTAGACAAAATCGCTTCCTGAAATTCAAGAATCGAAGTTGGCGAAATAATTTTAGCTTTTATAGATGGATACAATCCCCAGTTTGCAACTGGAGTAAGTTTATTATTTTCCATTATTTATAATAAATCAATAATACATAACTGATTCCACACAAAATAATTAACAATTGTAAAAATTGATCTTTTAAAATTAATTTTGTTGGAGATTCTGTTTTAAAATATACAAAAGTTTGCTGCATATAACGTAGTACAGCAGCGAAAACGAAGACAAAGGTATAGATAATATAATGATGAAATTTCTGCTGTGTGTCTGGTGACAAAATAAACATCAAATAACACATAACTGCAACTGTGCATGTGATAGATAGTGCTGCGTTAAGAAAATTAAGATTATAACCGTCAAGAGATTTGCGTGTAACACCCTCCAAATCTGCATTTACCAATTCTCCTCGACGTTTACCTAAAGCAAGAATTAAAGCTAAATCAAACACCAATAAAATTGTCCAATCTGTAACAACCAACCCAGTCATATAACCGCCTACAAAGACTCTTAATAGGAATCCGAATGCGATAATCATAACATCTAAAATTGCAATTTGTTTCAACTTAAATGAATAAGCTAAATTCATGAAAAAATAAATTGCAACAAGGATTGCTACTTGTTTATTCGCAAAGAAATAAGTTAAAATAGATGTGATAATAACTAAAATAAAAAATAAAACAAGTGCATTATTTTTTGAAATTTTACCGCTTGCAAGTGGACGATTTTTCTTTTCTGGATGTTTTTTATCTTTCTCTATATCAACATAATCATTGATAATATAAATACTACTCGCAACAAAAGAAAAGATTAAAAATCCATAAAAAGATTGAATAAAATAATCTGAGTTGAGTAAATTTCCTGAAAAAAATATGGGTAAAAAAACAAATAAGTTTTTTATCCATTGATTGATACGTATAAGTTTTAAATAGTTTAGCATTAATTAATTAGTTAGTTTTTCATTTTCCAATCTTGATAAATTTGGTTTGACTTTTCTCTAATCAAAATCAAATCGTCAATATTGTAAATGAGTGGTTTCATTCTTGTTTCATAATTTTGAGTCACAAATTCTAATAAATCTGTCCATTCTACAAATGTTAATTCTGCAAAATTCTCGCATGCAAAAATATTTTTATTTTTTGCGTTTAATCGTAATTGATAATTTAACCGACTAATTGGTGTATTATATTGCGATTGATAAATTCGCGAAAAAATATTATGTTTATACTTAGTTTCATTTTCTGATAAAGCTAAATAATTTCCTTTAATATCAATTGGTAAAGGAACAGAAATATGGTAAAAATGCAAGTTGAAATCCTTCTTTAATTTTGATAAAATAGAATGAAAAATCGTATTTACCTTGATATGCTCTTCGTGCCAATCAACTGGAAATGGAATAAAAACATCTGTAAAATTATTTGTTGAAATTAGCTTCTCTAAATCTGAATAATCATCATAATTGTCCGAAATAATTAAATCAAAATTGATTTCTTTTTGCAAATTTTCCAATTCATTTCTACGAATTGTTTTATTAGCCTGATTATAATTATTTCCTAAAAACTGAAAATAGTAAGCCGTTGCATTCGTTTTTCTTAAAATCTGACTATTTCCAATCTACTCATCGTCTGCGTGCGGAACCAAAACAAGTGATTTAGAAACTGAATCAACATTCATTTCTTTCATGTTTTGATATGGTTTAATTTTATTGGTTTTGAACTGTAAAAACCATTTAATTAAATAACGAAAACGTCTAAATTTTAGTTTTGCTAATCTTAATTTTTGATTCATTTTTCATTAAAAATTAAATCCCATTGTTCTAAAATTTCTTTTTTTCGCCATTTGTACGAATTATCGTTACTCGAAAATAAAATTTTATTCAATTCTTCGGGTTGATTAATCAAAAATTGTAATTTTTCTTTGAATTGATTTTTATCTGACATCGGAATTAAAAATCCATTCGATTCATCAATAATATCAGATGGTCCATATTTACAATTATAAGAAATCAGGGCATTTGACATCAAAGTTGCTTCAATCAAAACGGTTGGTAAACATTCTGTTTTACTTGTAAAAAGAAAAATTTTACTCTTTTCTAACTCATTATATATTTCAGGAATTGTTTTACTTCCTAAAAATTGAACTTTATTTTTTAGATTTTCAATAGAATTTAACTTATTCTCTAAGTCATTTTTAGATGGTCCATCGCCAATAATTTTCAATTGAAAATTGTTTAAATCTACTTGATTTATAATATCTAAAATTTCTGCAACATTTTTATCATTATCCAATCTACCAACATAAATCAATGTATTTTCTTTTTGACTGATTAAATTTTGATCAAAAGATTCAAAAGGTTCGCCAATAAGATTTGGTATCAAAAATGAATTTTTATTGATGCTTTTATAATGTTGCAAAGAGTTTGAATTAATACAAACTACAGCTCTTAAATTTTTATAATATTTTCGTAAAACATCAAACCAAAGTTTACCTCCTACTTGAAAATTTGCGTGTTCCCAAGCAATAGTTTTATCTCGTACTTTTTTATTCAAAGCCAGTTGTGCAGACAATTTGTACCAACTAGAAATAATTAAATCATAATTCTGATGGTTTTTATTCATCCATTTATTCAACATTTCCCATTGACCAAAATCGTAAACATAATTTTTGATGTTATTCTTATATGGTAATTTGGGTAAATATTTGTTCAGATTAACATTTATTTTCTGAAATCCCCAATGTGAAAAAGTATCAATTACAATAATTTTAACACGTTTATCTAACTCAAAAAAACTGTCCGTATTATTTATCATAATCACAATAGAAACGTCGTTTCCTTTTGCAACCAACTCGTTTGCTAAAGACACTAAAACGCGTGAAACGCCTCCTGCCTTGAAGAGTTTATAATAAACAAATAGTATTTTTTTAGGTGATTGGTTGGTCATTTTATTTTTTCGTTAGAATATTTTTTAAATCTTTACTTAAAATTAAATTAAATTTTTCTACTCCAATTTGATTCAAATGATTATTGTCAAAAAAATCGGTAGAATCTTTTAATTCTACTAAGTTTTGATAATTTTTATAGTGTCCCAATTTACTTAAAAATTGGTCAATTTCTTTATTATTATTGATGGATTTGTAAAGTGTATTTGTGATGGGCGCTTGAATAATATAAACGTCAATTCCTTTGCTTTTAATATATTGAATATTGTTTTCAAATTCTTCTTTTTGAGTTTCTCGCAAATCCCATTTCGAAATATTTTCATTATTAAATATATTATTTCTAAACTTTGTTTCTACATAACCCGTTGGTGAAATATACGTATCTACACCTTGATTAGCGACTTCATTAAATGTTTTATTTAAGCCAAAAGTTTGGCGAAATCCAGAAAAAATAAGCGTATTGTATGCTAATAAATTATGAACTTCATTTGCCATTTTTATAGAATTAATATCTATTTTATTGTTACTCAAAATATCCAAAGAAGATTCAACACCATCAATATTCATGGTTCCTGCATAAGCTTCGTAAACAACCAATTTTGGTTTTATTTGTTCTAAATATTGATGTAAAAGAACTTTTGTATTAATTGGTGTTTGTGCGCTTGAACCTAAATTAAACGCTGAAATTCCGTCTTTTTGTAAAATTCTTGGATCTATTCCACGATAAGCGTGAGAAGAACCAATAATTAAAACATCTACATTTTTGGTTTTCTGAGCGTCTTGCATTCGTGTAAATGTATGCCCGTAACATCCCATACAACTTCTGACGTTTTTGGACATGTAAAATGGTAAAACGGAACTCCAAAGAGGCATGATTACAAGATAAAATACAATTGCAAATAGCCCAAATAAACTTATATTAATTAAAAATTTCTTCATCATCTAAAATTGAAAATAAATAAATGGACTTTCTTCTGTTTGTAAAAATAGACCTATTAACATGATAACAAATGCATAAAAACTCCATCTTATCCATCTTGGTTTTGAGGTTAAAAATTTTTCTAAACCGTAATTATTCTGTCTTCCAATCCATTCTATAACCAATAAAAACGCTACTAAAATTAATGTTGCTAATGCACTTTTGCGTAATGTTGGAAATGTAAAAAGTGATTGATGAAAAATTCCTCCAATATATTCGAACGCATGAGTTACAGAATTTGCTCGGAAAAATATCCATGCAAAAACGGTTAAACTAAACGTAAGAATCATATTAAAAAGTTCTCTAAGATTTGGTAAAATTTTATCTTGAGCAACGATTTCTAAATTATTTCGATTTGTTTTCAATAAAATTGAAGGCATTATAAATAGTGCATTTAAGAATCCCCAAAAAATAAATGTCCAATTGGCTCCGTGCCAAAATCCACTCACAATAAAAATGATAAATGTGTTACGAACTCTCATCCAATTTCCTCCTTTGCTTCCACCTAACGGAATGTACAAATAGTCGCGAAACCATGTAGATAAAGAGATGTGCCAACGTCGCCAAAATTCTGCAATATCACGTGAGAAATAAGGATAACTAAAGTTTTTCAATAAATTAATTCCAAATAAACGGGCAACTCCAAGCGCAATATCAGAGTATCCAGAAAAATCTCCATAAATCTGAAATGTAAAGAATATAGCTCCTAAAACTAAGTTAGATCCTGATTGTGGTTCGGGATTTGAGAAAATTTCATTGGCATAAATTGCACAATTATCTGCAATAACCATTTTTTTGAATAATCCCCAAAGAATTTGACGCATTCCGTCTACTGCTTGCGAATAATCAAAAACTCTTTTCTTTTTAATTTGTGGTAAAAGATGCGTCGCTCTTTCTATAGGTCCTGCAACTAATAACGGAAAGAAACTTACGAAAACTGAATAATCAACTATATTACGTTCTGCTTTCAGCCTTCCATAATAAATATCAATAATATATGATAAACCATGAAAAGTATAAAACGAAATACCTACTGGTAATATAATTTGTAAGGTCCATGGATGAACTTCAAATCCAAATCCATTCAGCATTTCAGCGAAAGAATCTGCAAAGAAATTATAGTATTTGAAAAAACCTAAGAATCCTAAATTAATTCCGATACTTATGGTTAACCAGATTTTTTTTAGATGTTGAGAAGTTGCTTCTTCAATTTTAATTCCAGAATAATAATCTAAAAATGTTGAAAACCCCAATAAAAACATAAAACGCCAATCCCAACAACCGTAAAAATAATAACTCGCTACTAAAAGTAAGATATTTTGAAATTTCAAATTCTTTCTCAATAACCAGTAAAGCGCAAAAACGATTGGTAAAAAAATCGCAAAAGAAATAGAATTAAATAGCATATTTTATTTCAATTTATAATATAGATAAGACAACGGATAAATCAATGTTGATAATAGTTTGAAATTTGTCAAACCATTATTTATTTCTGAAAAACTTCGATTATTAATCAATGAATAAGTATGATACCCAACCAAATTACGAATTAAAGCTTTTGGATAATCAAAAAGTTTTGAACCATACGAATTTAGAAATGAGCGATAACCTTCCATCAATCCAAACGTATTTTTTCCTGTAAAACGTGTATTAGAAACTGAGTTTGCATCATCATCGTCCAAATGATAGTTACGAACAACTTTATTAACAAATCTAGTTTTCAATCCGTTAGCATCATAAGTATTAAAAAATACAGCTTGTGGAATATATCCTTTGTTTTTGTAAGGTGAATAATCAAAGTTTTTCAACAATTGTTGATAAGTCTTTGTTATAAAAATCCCGAACTTATCGCCTCGTACTTTGTACTTGTAACGCATATCGAAAATAGAACCATCAAACCCATTATTAGGATATTGATGACCAACAATTTTCCCATCTGTGTATTGTGATAATCCCATTACAGAAATAAATTCATCTTGATTCGTAATTTTTTCTACCTCATCAAATAAATTTTGTAATGCATTATTTGGATAAGAATCGTCCGAATCTACAATCATAAAATAGTTTGACGTAACCTTTTTTATTCCCTCAAAAACAGTGATGAATTTATGTTGATTCTCATTCCAAAAATAATCAATTTCGAATACATTTTCAGCTTGAAAGGATTTTACCAATTCACTTGTATTATCTGTAGAGCCATCATCCATAATAATCCATTTAAAATCTTTAAAAGTTTGATTTTTTAACGATTCATAAACACGAGATAATGTATGTGCACGGTTGTAAGAAGGTGTTACAATAGAAATTTTAATTTCGCTCATTTTCAAGTTTTAATTGATATTCTTGTTCAAAAACTTCTGAAACTTGACGATAAATTTCTTTTTCATCAAATTTATTGTAAGCTGTTTCCGTTCCATCTATTATTTTCTGCACCAATTCTGGATTAGTCATAAAATTTTTCATCGAATCATACATTTCATCTTCGTCATATTTTATCAAAACTCCATCAATACCATCCTCTATCATTTCTGCAATTCCACCAACATTTGTCGAAATAATTGGTTTACGCATACACATTATTTCTCCTATTACAAGTGGATAAGATTCTGATTGCGTTGGCAAAATAAAATAATTTGAAGCTTTGATATAAGGATAAGGATTTGTCTGAGAATCTAATAATAAAAAAGTATCTTCTACTCCTAATTCCTTACGTTGATTGATTAAATTTTCCATTTCATTTCCACCACCAATTACAGCAATTTTATGAGGAAAACCATCAACTAATAATCGTTTGTGAGCTTTCATTAACGTATGATAACCTTTGCGATGATGCAAACGTCCCATCGAAGAAAAAACAGGTAAATCTGTTTGAAAAGAGTGTTCAAAAAGTTCTGCTTTTTTCAACACCTCATCTACTTTTATTACATTGTAAATAACCGTTGATTTTGGATAGCTCACTTGATACAAATCATCAATTACTTGTCGTGTTTGTTTGGATCCGAAAATCATGAAATCAAAACATTTCATTTTCTCAATTCTACTCAAAACACGCTGTTGATCTTTATCATAACCAACATCTGTATGGAACCAACCTATTTTTCTCGAATTCTTATCTGGAGAATTTAATACCATATCAAATTCTGCATAACCTGGAGAAACTTCAATATCATATTTTTCTGGAACTTTTATTTGATATAAAATTGAAGGAAATTTTTCGTAAACTTCTAATTTCAATCGTCGCCAAATCAATTGTATTTTTTGAATAAATGGATTAGAACTCATTTGTTCTTTTCCTTTTTCAACTACAATTAATTTAATATCAGATGGAATTTCTTTTATCAATTCGCCTTGATACAGATTGAGCATCAAAGTAAAATCGAATTTATCTTTTGGTAAGTTTCGTAATAAATCTAAAACTACTCTCGGAACTCCACCCATTTCTAACGAGCGAAGCCTAAAAAGTACTTTTATTTTTTTAGGTTGATTTGACATTTGGTTAGTTTGAAGAAGCAAAAATACACTATTGATTCTGAACTAAATAATACAATAATCTAAAAACACATAAAAAAATTCTTAATTTTGGAAAAAAGTAGAAGAAATGTTCAAAATCGGAACAAAAGTTAAAGTAATAGATGACAATATTTCAGGTACAATTACCAAAGTAAAGGGAGATTGTATCTATTTTAACGATGAATTTGGTTTTGAATATGAATATCAACAAGACGAAATAATCAAAGATATTGATATTGATTATGATGAATACCGAGAAGAAGAAAAGAAAATTTTCTCGAAACCAAAATTCAAAACTTTCAGAAAATCTCATCGTCATCCATACGTTACCCGTGAAATTGATTTACATATAGAAAATTTAGTTGATAATTGGCGTGATATGGATAATGCAGAAATTATTACAACACAACTAGATGTTGCGCGAAATGAAGTAGAACGTGCAATGTTTGAGAGTCAGATTAGATTAGTTTTTATTCATGGTTTTGGAAAAGGTGTTTTAAAACGTGAATTAACAGAATTACTATACCGCTATACCAACATAGAGTTCTATGACGCACCACTAAAAGAATATCACGGCGACGCCATAGAAGTAAAATTTATCTAATTGTTTTAGAAATTCTTGATCCAAGCCATCAAATCATGATAATTTTGTGGTACAATTCCATGTCCACTTCTATATTCGTGGTATTCGAATTTAATATTCAAATTTCGCAAAAATTCTTCTCCCATTTTTCCTAATTCTATTGGTAAAACAACATCTTCTGTTCCGTGAGAAACAAAGAAATTCAAGTTAGAAAAATCTTTTGTTTGATCAAATTCTCCTATGATTTTATGCTCTGGATAACCACTTAAAATAGCTGCATTTTTTATTTTTCCTGGATTATTCAATGCAATAGCATAACTCAAAATCGCACCTTGACTAAAGCCCATTAATGTTACATTTTCCACATCCAAATTTTCTTGTTGCGTAATTGCATCAATAAAATCAACCAATTTATTTCGAGACTCTATTGCTTGATCTTCATCCATCCATTTTTCATTATTCACAAAATTGATGTCATACCATGCAAAACCACCGTAAGGAATGTCGTAACGCGCACGCACACTAACAATATGCGCATTTTCTGGTAAGTCTTGCGCAAACGAAAATAAATCTTCCTCATTGCTCCCATAACCATGAATCAACACAAAAAGAGGCGTTTTTTCAGTTTTTGTAACTGGTAAACGTTCTATATATTTTATTTCATTTAATTCTTTCATTGTAACTTATTTTTAGCGAATTTAATTCTAATTTCTAAATAAAAAAACGGCATTCAATAGAACTGAATACCGTTTTTCACTTACAAACGTTGCAAATTTATATTTTGTTTAATTTTATTTTAGATTTTAATATGTCCCCAATTTTCTCCAGATTTTATTCTGTATAATTGCATTTCACTAATTCCGAATTGTTTTGCAATAATTCTTAATCGAGTCTTACGATTTGGATTAGCTAACATTTTTTTAATTCGAATTACATCTGTAGAAGTCAACTTATTTCCGTCCATTTTTTGACGTGTCTGTTGCGATTTTTTTATTCCATCTTTATACAGTGGGCTTTTCATAAAATGATCTCGGAATTCGTCTTTCGTAGCCCATTTCAAATTTGTTACATTATCATTATCCTTTACAAAATCGAGATGTAATAAATAGGTTTGATCTTCTGTTGGTGCTGGTAAAAATTGTTCGGCAACTAAATGATATATTAAATTCTGTGTATATTTTTTTCGTCCAGATTCATCTTTATAGCTATATCTTAAAATCTTGTATCCGTTTATATAACTTCCTTTCAAAACTTTTCCGTCTTCTTCTATACCAGATAAAAAACTTACTAAACGTCCAAAATTTGAAATTGCATAAAAATTTCTTAAATTTCCTAATAAGCTCACTTCTCTAAATTCTTCCCCAACAAGTATTTTTACCATTTATTATTTTTTTATAGATTTTCTTTGAAGTAGTTATTTTTCTAAGTAAGATATTTATCGAAATTAGAGCTTTTATTTAAATTTTTCCGTTAAAAAAGATATAAGTTATTCTTAAAATTATGAATTAATCATATTAAAACCCTTCGAAAACGCCTAATCCAAAAAGAGCAAAATCATATTTTACAGGATCATTCACATCCATTTCACGAAGTTTTGTATCGAGTTCCTTCAAAGCTTTTGCATCGTTTTGTTTACGAGTCAGAATACCTAACTTACGGGCTACATTACCAGAATGTACGTCTAACGGGCAAGAAAGAATAGAAGTCGGAAGTGATTTCCAGATTCCTAAATCAACACCTTGTTGATCGTCACGAATCATCCAACGCAAAAACATGTTGATTCTTTTTGCAGCCGAATTATTTAATGGATCAGAAACGTGTTTGGTTGTTCTTGGTAAATGTTCTATTTCAAAAAAAGTTTGTTTAAATTTCGAGATTGATTCTTGCATAGAATCTGAAGATTGATGTTGAGCAAAAACCTGTTCCAATCCTCCATGATTTTGATAAATATAACGAAGTGATTTCACAAAAAACTTTAAATCATCACTATTAAATGTACGATGCACAAATCCATCTAAATTATCTAAATCATTTTCAGAGAAATTCATCACAAAATCATAAGGCGAATTTCCCATCAAACTCATCATTTTATTTGCATTGTTGATAATCATTTTACGATTTCCCCATGCAATTGTTGCAGCTAAAAACCCAGCTATTTCAATATCTTCTTTCATCGAAAATCGGTGCGGAATCTGAACTGGATCAGAATCAATAAAATCGAGTGTATTATATTGAAGAACTTTTTCGTCTAAAAAATCTTTTAATTCTTGTTGATTCATTGTACAAAATTAAACATAAAAACTTAAAAATATAATTCAGAGTTAAACCTTATTTCGCGAGTATTAGTTATCAAAAACACTAAACAAATAACTATTCTTCATGTTAATAGACTCATTTTTAAATTCAAATATGCGACTTATATCATACTTGATGATGTTATCAAAGTAGATGAAATTTGTAATTTTGCCCCCCTCTCACTACAAAATGACCGAAAATGATAATTAATAAAAAATATGACGAAGAATTACTTAGTAATGGTTGGAGGATTATTATCTTGCATTTCTTATGCACAACTAGGAATTAATACAGTCCCACACGAATCTACTATTTTCGATATGTCTAAATCCTCAAAAGGATTTTTATTATCTAAAATGGAATTAAAAACTCCACAAGCAAGTGAACCTGTAAAAGAAGTAAAAGACGGATTAATTGTTTATAATTCAACTAAAAACAATAGTCTATATGAAACTTACTATGTTTGGAACAATAACAAATGGGAGCCTGTATTTAATGAACAACGCGCTGTAGCCGAATTTACATCAACTGGTATTCATGCTTCTGCATTGGGATATAACCCAAGTGGCGAAGGAAATAGTACACCAGATGAGTTTGCTTTTGAAAATGTAACAGCAAAAAAAGTAAAACCATGTGTAAAATATACAGATACTTATAAAGATGCGATAGAACATACTTATTGTGCTTATAAATTGTCTGATAACATTGATTGGTCGCAAGCCTTTAATCTTGCTAAAAGCCTAAAAGGTTATTTAACTACTATTACTACCAACAACGAATGGAATAATATAAAATCTAATTTTATAGATCAACCAGAAGCAAGTAATAGTAATATTTGGATTGGTTATAATAAAATAACCGAACCAGGAAACAATCCTGAATATACATGGATTTCTGGAGAAAAATCTATGATTGATTGGTCTAACACTTCTAATTTACATGCAAATTTTGATGGAACATTAAAAGATAAATGTGTCTACATTTCGAACGATACCAATAAAACTTGGACAAGTAAAACATGTGATTATAAGGTTAATCTAAATTACATTATCGTAGAATTTCAAAAATAAAACTATATGAAAAATAATATAAAATTTATAGCTTTAGTAATATGTTTATTCTCTGTTTTTACATCTGCACAAGTAACACTAAATGTTGCAGATGAAAATATAGAAGCTTCTGCGGATTTTCAGATATCTTCAGAAAATAAAGGTTTTGCAATGCCTCAAGTAGCCTTGACAAAAATCAATAATTATTCGCCAATTATCTCACAACCTATCAATGGATTGTTAGTTTATAATACAACGAATAATACTGAGCTTAGTTCAGGACTATATTATTGGAGCAATAATCAATGGAATAAGATGGGAATTGTACAAAACAAAGCCACAATTATTCAGAATGTTAACGAAGAATATTTAGGATACAAATTAGGTACAACCGTTAATCCTCCAAACACTTTAGAAAATGCACAATTAACTACTTGCGCTAAATGGGAAATAAAAAATGGTGGAAATGGACATACTTATTGTGGCTACAATAATGCAACAACTAACTTAACATTTACAAAAGTTTACAATGCAGCCAAAACAAATGGTGGATATGTTGTCACAATTACTTCTGATGAAGAATGGGATTTTATTAATGATAACATTATTAAAGCAAAAGGAAAAGAATTAAACAATGCAATTTGGTTGGGATATACCAAAATAGCTACTCCTGGAAATGCAGCAAAATACAACTGGATTACCAACGAAAAATCAGTTTATAATTGGGGATTAGAATCTAATGTACAAGCGCGTTTTATTGCAAATCAGCCAGAAAATGCGAGTTTAAATACAAATTCTAAATGTACTTACATTTTACCTACAACTATAAATGCTAACCGTCAATGGAGTTCTTCTGATTGTACTACTACAACAAACCATCAAAATTTTATTATCGAATTTAGTAAATAAGCATCTCATGAATAAAATAATATATTTTCTTACATTCTGTTTAAGCACTTTTGTTTTCGGACAAATTGGTGTCGGAACAGAAACTCCATCAGAATCAGCAATGGTTGATCTTGTCTCAACAGAAAAAGGTTTTTCTGGCTCTCATATTTCTCTACAATCTATCACTGATAAAACAACTATTCCAAATCCTGCAGACGGATTATTAGTTTACAACACCAATACAACCTCTGACTTACAGCCAGGTTATTATGTTTGGATTATCAATAAATGGACGCCTTCTAATCCAACTCTTAATTTAGAAGTTACAACAAATGGAAAATTGGTAGAATTATTAGGATACGAAGCTACTGGTATTGCACCGCAAACACCAACCAATTTCACATCAGGAACTAAAACTTTTACAGCCTTAGGTTGTAAAAAATGGACAGAAAATGGACATACCTATTGTGCTTATAAAGGTGATACTCCTTTCAATTGGGAAGAAGCTTTTAATGCCTCTAAAAGTCAAAAAGGATATTTAGTAACTTTCACATCACTTGACGAATGGAATTGGGTAAAAACAAATTTGATTAATAATACAACTGGTTATAACCTAAACACAAGTATTTGGATTGGATATAACAAAGTAGATTTCGCTGGAAATCCGACAGAATTTACTTGGGTTACAGGTGAAAAGTCTAAAACAAATTGGGAAACTTTAATGACAGAACATTTCTTTAATAATGGAGAACCTAATAATTCAAACAACAACGAAGGTTGCGTGCATATAATTAGTCAAAATCAAAGTTCTAATCGTAATTGGAACGATATCCCATGTACATCTGCAGTTACTGGATGGAGTGGACCTTGGGAACATTTAATCATCGAGTTTAACCAATAACATAAAAAAATAGCTATCAAATATTGATAGCTATTTTTTGTTGCTTTATAATTATTTGTTATAAACTTTCAAACAAACCATCTGCCATTACCAACTTACGGTCTGTCATATTTGCTAATTCTTCGTTGTGCGTTACAATGACAAAAGTTTGACCAAACTCATTACGTAAATTAAAAAATAATTCGTGTAATTCTTCTGCATTCTTAGAATCTAAATTACCCGAAGGTTCATCCGCAAACACAACTTTTGGTTGATTGATTAATGCACGAGCAACTGCAACGCGTTGCTGTTCTCCACCAGAAAGTTGATTTGGTTTATGCGTTAATCTATTTGTTAATCCTAAATATGACATCAATTCTTTTGCACGTTTTTCTACTTCGGCTTTTTTTGTTTTCTTTATAAATGCAGGAATACAAATATTTTCTAATGCATTAAACTCTGGTAATAATTGATGAAACTGAAATATAAAACCAATATTTTCGTTTCGAAATTTAGATAAATCACGGTCATTCAATTTTGTCACATCTTGTCCTGCAATAGAAATATTTGTATTGTACTTTCTTGGATCAGTACTTTTTTCTAATGTTCCTAAAATTTGAAGTAATGTTGTTTTTCCAGCACCAGAAGCGCCTACTATCGAAACAATTTCACGTTCAGAAATAGATAAAGACACACTTTTCAATACTTCTAAATCTCCAAATTTCTTTACAATATTTTCTGCTTTTATCATGAGGTAAATATATAATTTAAGTTTTATGTTCTAAGTCTTAAGTTCTAAGTTTTTTAAAAATAAATTCAAAATAGAAATGCCTAAATTAAACTAGTTTTAGTGTATGAAGTACCATTTAAAATTTATATAACATTTGTTTTGCGTTCTTAAATCATTAATTATCGTATATTGTACTCTCTAAATAAATAAATTTTTTAGCTTATTTTACATAAGCTGATAAATTTAATATGTCAAAATTTAGAATTCATCAACAATATTTTTATTTTTGTAATTGAAAAATCAAAAAAAATGAATCTTCACGAATATCAAGGAAAAGAAATTCTTAGTAAATATGGTGTGAAAGTGCAACGAGGAATCGTAGCAAGTACACCAGAAGAAGCTGTAGAAGCTGCAAAACAATTAACAGAACAAACAGGTACAGGTTGGCACGTAATCAAAGCTCAAGTACACGCAGGTGGTCGTGGAAAAGGTGGAGGAGTAAAACTTGCTAAAAACTTGGACGAGGTTAAAGAAAGAGCAAACGATATTATCGGAATGCAATTAGTTACACCTCAAACTTCTGCGGAAGGTAAAAAAGTACACCAAGTTTTAGTTGCTGAGGATGTTTATTATCCTGGTGAGTCTGAAACAGAAGAGTATTACGTTTCTGTATTATTAGACCGTGCAACTGGTAAAAACATGATTATGTATTCTACTGAAGGTGGAATGGATATCGAAGAAGTTGCAGAGCACACTCCAGATAAAATTTTTACAGAGGAAATTGATCCATCTGTAGGAATCCAAGGTTTCCAAGCGCGTAAAGTTGCTTTCAACTTAGGTTTATCAGGTAACGCTTTCAAAGATGGAGTTAAATTTATCACGGCATTATACAATGCTTATGTTGCAATTGACGCTTCTATGTTCGAGATTAACCCAGTTCTTAAAACTTCTGATGATCAAATTATCGCAGTTGATGCTAAAGTTTCTATCGATGATAACTCATTATTCCGTCATGCAGATATCGCTGCTTTACGTGATACAAGAGAAGAAGATGCTACAGAAGTGGAAGCTGGTGAAGCTGGTTTGAACTTTGTAAAATTAGATGGTAATGTTGGATGTATGGTTAACGGAGCTGGTTTAGCAATGGCAACTATGGATATTATCAAATTATCTGGTGGTAATCCAGCTAACTTCTTAGATGTTGGTGGTACTGCTGATGCTGAACGTGTTGAAAAAGGTTTCCGTATTATCTTAAAAGATAAAAACGTAAAAGCTATTTTAATTAACATTTTTGGTGGTATTGTACGTTGCGACCGTGTTGCTCAAGGTATCTTAGATGCTTACAACAATATGGGTGACGAAATTAATGTTCCTATTATTGTTCGTTTACAAGGAACAAATGCAGAAATCGCTAAGAAAATGATTGATGAATCAGGTTTCGCTGTTCACTCTGCAATCACTTTAAAAGATGCTGCTGATAAAGTAGAAGAATTAGTAGGTTAAGATTTAACTTATTTATAATAATATCAAACCTCCCAAAGGATTTCTTTGGGAGGTTTTTTTGTGTTTTATTGTCATTCTGAGCTTATCGAAGAATCTCACAACATGCGAAGCTGAAATGAATTCAGCTTGACATTTGTATAAACAAACCTTATCTTTATAAAAATCAACTATATGAAAATATTTAATTTATTCATTAATAAAAAGAAAATAGATAATAATTCTATTCGATCGAATTTCACAAACAAAGAATTAAAAAATTATGATAAACATGTTGATTTTTATTACACTAATTTAATTAACTCGATTATACTTTTTACTTATGATACAAGTAAATTAGATTTAATGGCACCTATATTATTTGATCCATTAACCGAACTATATGAAGAATTGGATTATGCTTTTATTCCTATTTTATTTGAAACAGTTTTTTATAATAATCTAATAGATGAATCTTTCAGAAATGATTTATTACAATTTAAGGAAAAAGTTGATAAAATTCCTAATGAAATTTGGGATTGGGAATATATAGACACTCATGATGAATGGAAAAAATTAAAAATTGAAGCTGATATTTTACTTAATAAAATAGAAATTTCCTCAAGAATTTTTAATACTAAATATCATTCTACGATAAATCAATAAAAAACCTCCGTTCAGTTTTGAACGGAGGTTTTATTTTACGCATATTAATAAGTCTAAATATCGTCAAAATCGATATTGGTAAAAGATTCTACTTGCGTGTCCTCCTTACTTTCAACTTTAGTTTTTAAATCAAAATCTTTTTGATGTCTTTCCGAAATTACTTCTTGTCCTTTTTGTGCAAAAACAAAATCAGTTGTTTCGTCTAACATTTCTTTAAAACTTTCAAAATCTTCTTTGTATAAATAAATTTTGTGTTTTTTATAATAAACCGCACCATCATCTTGTGTGTTTTTCTTACTTTCTGTAATTGTTAAGTAGTAATCTCCAGCTCGTGTTTCGCGCACATCAAAAAAATAGGTCCTGCGGCCAGCTCTTAATACCTTGGAAAAGACTCCTTCTGCATCCACCTTTTCCTGGTTTTCTAATTCATTCATAAGTCTAAATAGAGTTTAATTGTTAAATGTTTCCTAACAAATCTAAAAAAATTTAAGAAAATAACAACACTTTAAGCAATTTAATTCTATTTTTTTGTTAAAATAATATTCTAAGCTTAGTCTAACAACTGCTTATTATATAATTCGTAATAATAACCTTGTTTGTTTAATAATTCAGAATTAGAACCATTTTCAAGCACACGACCGTCTTCTAACACCAAAATTTGATCTGCTCTTTTAGCAGATGAAACACGATGCGTGATAATTATTGTTGTTTTATTTTTTATCTCTGATGAAAGATTATTCAGAATTTGTTCTTCAGTTTCTGTATCTACGGCAGATAAACTATCATCAAAAATTAAAATACTCGGATCATTTACCAATGCACGAGCAATAGATACACGTTGTTTTTGCCCACCAGAAAGTGTCACACCACGCTCTCCTACCACGGTTTCGTATCGTTCTTTAAAATTATCAATATTATCATGTACAACAGCTTTTTTGGCAAACTGTTCTGCAATTTGTTCGTTTACTTCATCAGAACCAAATAATATATTGTTGGTTAATGAGTCTGAAAACAAGAAAGCTTCTTGCGGTACATAACCAATTTTATTTCGAATAGATTCTACACTTAGCTCATGAATATTTTTACCGTCAATTAAAATTTCGCCAGAAGTTGGTTCTAACGATCGAGTTATTAACAATGCTATCGTCGATTTTCCTGAACCCGTTTTTCCTAAAATAGCCAATGTTTCTCCTTTATTTAATATAAAAGAAACATTATCTAAGGCTTTAATTCCTGTATTTTCGTAAACAAATGTTACATTTCGGAACTCGATTATTCCTTCTATCTGAAAATCTTTTGTTTCTCCTTCTACAATTTCAGATTCAAAATTTAAAAATTCATTAATCCTAAACATAGACGCTTCGGCACGTTGTACAACCATCGTAATCCAACCAAGCGATGTAAATGGCCAAATTAACATATTAAGGTATAAGAAAAATTGAGCTATAGAACCTATATCCATTGTTCCTGCAATGTATTTTAATCCTCCTAAATATAAAATGACCAAATTACTTACCCCAACTACAACCACCATCAATGGACCAAAAGCAGCTTGAACTTGAGCTAAATTAAGTGCTCGTTTTTGGTATTCATCGGCTTCTACTTCGTATTTTGATTTTATAAACTCTTCTGAATTGAATGATTTTATAACACGAATTCCTGCAAATGTATCTTGCACAGATGACGAAATCGTAGATTGTTGTTCTTGTACATGTTTACTTTTCTTATTAATATTTCGCGCAACACCATATATTAATAAAGATAAAACAGGCAAAGGCGCCAATGTATAAAGCGTTAATTCTTTATCAATCTGAATCATAAAATATGCAATTATGATTACCCGAGAAACCAAATCAATCGGATACATAATTCCAGGACCAAGATACATACGGACAAGCGCTACATCTTCGGTAATACGATTCATTAAATCGCCAGTCTTATGTTTTTTGTAGAATGACAACGATAATTTTTGATATTTATCGTAAATCACATTTTTTAAATCGAACTCAATATAACGAGATGCAACAATTATCATTTGTCGTGTACCAACCGTCAAAGCTCCACCAAGAACTTTAAATCCAAAAAAAGCTAAACTCGCATACATCAAACCTTTTTTCAGTAAATCAAGATTATCAGTACCTTTTTGGTTATAATTTCTTAATAATTCTTCTACAGTATTAATCGCTTCGCGAATGTATGTTACAGAAAAAACTTGTACAAAATTGGCACAAATTGTAAAAATGAAGCCCAAAATAATTCTCCATTTATACTTCCATAAAAATTTATTTAATTTTTGTAATGATTTCACAAAACAAAATTACATTCTTTTTTTTACCTTTGCATCAATTTATTAGACGTTATATTATTGAAATTATGTTGGGAAGAAGACAACTACGCGAAAAAGTAATGCAGAATATCTATGCTTACAATTGTTTAGGAACTGAAGGCGAGGAAAGAATGGTCGAAAAGAATATGATGAAAAGTATCGATCAAATCTATGATTTGTACATTTACATACTAAACTTGATCAAAGTTCAAAAAGAAATTGCTGAGCACAGAATTCAACTTGCACAATCAAAAAACTTTCCAACACAAGAGGATTTAAATCCAAATCTAAAATTTGTGAATAACAAAGTTTTTAGAGTTTTAGAAAGTAATCTTGAGTTAAATCGTTACTCAAGCGATAACAAGAATTTACTTTGGGATGTTTATGATTCTTATCCTAACAATATCTACAAAAGCTTGATAGAAAGTGATCTTTACAAAGATTACATGAACAGCGGAAAAAATTCTTATGAAGAAGATCAAGAATTTGTATTAAACTTTTTTGTAGAATTAATCGCAGAATACGAAGATTTATACGATTACTTAGAAGGTATACAAATTACTTGGGCAGATGATGTTCATATTGCTAATGCAATGGTACATACGACTATAAAATCTTTCCGTGAAAGTAGTTCTCCATTAATTTCTTTGTTTAAAGTATATAAAGATACAGACGATAAGAGATTTACAGAAGAGTTATTTCGTAAAACAATTCGTCATCAATCAGAAACAAAAAATATGATTGATGAAAAAGCACAAAACTGGGAATTAGATCGTATTGCAACAATCGATTTAATTATTTTAGAAATGGCTTTGACAGAATTTTTACATTTCCCAAACATTCCAGCAAAAGTAACAATCAACGAATACATTGAATTAGCGAAGAATTATTCGACAGAAAAATCGCGTGTTTTTGTTAACGGAATCTTAGATAAAACTTTAAAAGAGTTAAAAGACAATAATAATTTACCAAAATACGGTAGAGGTTTATTATAGTCCTTAATTTTTCTTAAATTTGACTAAGACAAATAAGTATAAAAATGAAAAGCAAATTATTTATTTTAGGTGCAATTGCATTAACATTCGCAGTTAGTTCTTGTGGAGAAAAAAAAGCAAGCGAATCTTTTACTGCTGATGAAACAGCACAACAAGCTGAAAACGTAGTAGACGCAGCTACAGCTCCTGTATTAACATTAGCGGAAGCAAGCCATGATTTTGGAGATGTAACAGCAAATTCTAAAGTAGAAACATATATCAAATTCAAAAACGATGGTAAATCACCATTAGTTATTCGTGATGCATCAGCAACATGTGGATGTACAGTTCCAGAATTTCCTACAAAACCAATTCCAGTTGGTGGTACAGATTCTATCAAAGTACAATACACAGCTGGTAATATGAATGGAAAACAACAAAAAACTGTTACTTTAGTTACAAATACTGTAAATGGTCACGAAAAATTTGACATTACAGCAAACGTAACTGGTGCTACAGCGAGTGATCAAAATGCGCAACAAGCATTTGGACAATAATTTTAATCAATAAAATATACAAATGATTCAAACAATCTTTTTACAAGCTGGTGCTCAAGGTGGCGGAATGTCTATGATTTTAATGTTTGGTGGTATGTTCGTAATTATGTATTTCTTCATGATTCGTCCACAACAAAAGAAAGCTAAACAAGAAAAATTATTTCAAACAGATATAAAACGTGGTGACCAAGTTGTAACAACATCTGGAATTCACGGAAAAATCAACGAAATTTATGATGATGCCGTAGTTATTGAGACTGGAGCTGGTAAAATCAAATTTGAAAAAGCTGCAATTTCTAGAGAATTAACAGCTGCTCGTTATGCTAAAACTACTGATAAAGTAGAAAAAGCAGTAGAGGAAAAAAACTAATTATAAGGTTAACATATATTTAACTGAATGCCGGAGAAATTATTCTTCGGCATTTTTTTAACTTCAAACCATGAAAAACAATCAACCATTTATAGCAGGAATCACAGGAGGCATAGGCTCTGGTAAGACAACTGCGGCAAAGTTTTTCGAAGAATTAGGTGTACCTGTTTACAATTCGGACACAAGAGCAAAGATTATTCAGAACGAAAACTCTGAAGTAAAAGTTAAAATTATAGAAGCTTTTGGTCATGAAGCGTATAACGAATCAGGTTTAAATCGTGATTATATTGCAAAACAAGTTTTTAATAACAATGAAAAACTAAAACAATTAAATCAAATTGTTCATCCAGCTGTTTTCAACGATTTCGAAGAATGGAAAAAAAAGCAAACAAGTAAAATTATTATGAAAGAAGCTGCTATATTAATAGAAAGTGGAAGTTATAAAGATTGTGATGTCGTAATTAGTGTTCTTATGAATAAAGAAAAAAGAATTCAACGAATAATGGCGCGCGATGGTTTTACGGAAGAACAAGTTATGGCACGAATTAATAATCAGATTTCGGATGAAGAACGTATCCAAAAATCAGATTTTATTATAGACAATAATGACGATTTGGCACATTTAAAAAATGAAGTTGAAAAGACATTCATCAAAATAAAAAAACTACTATAACTTTATAAATTCAAATTAAATAAATGAGAAAAGGATTTTATAAAATCTTAATTGTAGTGATGAGTATTGCACTTATCGGCTTAATTATCATTCAGTTTTATTGGTTAAACCTAACCTTAAAAACAGGAACAGATAATTTTAGCAATGGCGTATATCAAGCCATGAATTTCACAACTGAGAAAGTTAATAAAAACGAATTAGATAAATATTACAAGAAATTCAGTAATATACAAACTGATTTAAAATCAAATAAAGATAAACCACAAGTTGTTACAAACCATGTGATAAAAGATTCTTTGGGAACTACTTATGCGTATGTCACACGCTATGTTGTCGAAAAATCTATGTTACCAGTTTCGGGCGAATACAATGATAGTTTAACTAGAGCTAATATTTATTCGCAAGAGAGAGTATTCAAAATAAATAAAGATTCAACTTCTAAAGGAATTCCAAATCTTAACCTTAATTTAGAACAATCTTTACAAGATGGTACATTTACACTAGAAAGTGCAGCTCGTTGGGA
Source organism: Algoriella sp. (assembly GCF_036647415.1). NCBI lineage: Bacteria > Pseudomonadati > Bacteroidota > Flavobacteriia > Flavobacteriales > Weeksellaceae > Algoriella > Algoriella sp. The sequence goes on along the minus strand of NZ_JAVXKG010000004.1, from coordinate 61,056 downwards.
TGCAGGAACAACACCTATAGATAAGCGTGTTTCATATAAAATGTTAGACTCTATCTTTAAAATTGAATTAAAAAATAGAGGAATTTTACAAGCAGATCCACAACTTGCAGTTCTTACAAAAGATTCGGCAATTACAGTTGTTAAGTCAAAAGATTTTGATCCAAATAAAGTAGAATTTATGGTTCCTTTATTTTTAGACCGTAACGACCATGTACAATATTATCTTGCTGCAAATTTCAAAAACAGAAAATTAGCCATTATTGCACCTACTGTACCTGTTATTTCTTTAACATTTATTTTGACAATGATTATTATTACCGTATTTTCATTATCCATTTACTATATGCAAATACAGCGTAAGAGTTCGGAAATAAAGACGGATTTCATCAATAATATGACACACGAATTCAAGACACCTATTGCGACAATTAATATTGCATCAGATGCCTTGCGAAACGAAAAAATATACAATGATCCTGAAAAAGTAAAATATTATGCCGATTTGATAAAACAAGAAAACAAGCGTATGAATGCTCACGTAGAGATGGTTTTGCGCATGTCGAAACTTGATCGTAATCAAATGGATATGAATTTTCAGGAAGTTAACTTAAATGGTGTTGTTCAAAAAAGTGTTGAGCCGATAAGATTTATTGTCGAAGAAAGAAATGGTACAATATTTGAAGAATACAACGCAGAACATTCATTTGTTAAAGGAGATCCTTTTCATTTAGAAAATATCGTTATTAATGTGTTGGATAATGCCCGAAAGTATTCGCCAAACACACCCGATATTAAAGTAAAAACCTATAACAAGGAAAATAACTTTATAATCGAAATTTCGGATAAAGGAATGGGAATGTCCCCGAATGTTCTGAAAAAAATATTTGAACAATTTTATAGAGAAGAAACAGGAAATGTACACAATGTAAAAGGTCATGGACTTGGTTTGGCTTATGTTAAAAAAATTGTCCAGCTACATGGCGGACAAGTTTGGGCAGAAAGCACTCCAGGAAAAGGAAGTACCTTTTTCATTAAAATTCCTTTAAAATCATAAATCAATGAGTGATAAACAAAGATTACTTTTAGTAGAAGATGATCCAAGCTTTGGAAGCGTATTAAAGGATTATTTGGTTATAAACGATTATGACGTAACGCACGCAATCGATGGTGAGGATGGTCTTACCAAATTTAAAGAAAGTGATTATGATTTATGTATCTTAGACGTAATGATGCCCAAAAAAGATGGGTTTACATTAGGTAAAGAGATCAAAGAATTAAAAAGCGAACAACCAATCATATTTTTAACGGCAAAAAACATGCGCGAGGATGTTTTAAATGGTTATAAAATTGGAGCAGATGATTATGTATTAAAACCATTTGATTCTGAAGTTTTATTGTACAAAATAAAAGCCGTTTTACAACGTAATTCTGGTGAAGAAGAAAAATTTGAACAAGAAGATTTCAAGATTGGTAAATTTACTTTCAATGCTAAATTGAGACAATTAATTTTTGATGGTAAGTCGCAAAAACTTTCGCCAAAAGAAAACGAGTTATTACGTTTATTAGCTGTTTATAAAAATGATTTAATGCCACGTGAAATCGCATTAACGCGTATTTGGCATGATGATAATTATTTTACATCTCGTTCTATGGACGTTTATATTGCGAAATTACGTAAATACCTAAAGAAAGATCCTGCAGTAGAAATTGTGAATATTCACGGTGAAGGTTTCCGCCTTTTGGTACAAGAATAAGAACATTACATTCTTTTTAAATATTATAAAAGACCTTAGAAAAATCCTAAGGTCTTTTATATTTTTTTCTAATATATCGATTAATTGGCTCTTCTAATGTATAAAACATAATCACCGAAAGTAGATTTAAAATTATAAATAAAATAAATTTATTTTCAATCACATAATCATTAATAAAAACAGGAATGAAACCTTTGTGTATTAAATAGAATATATAAGAACTTTTACCTAGAACAACCATGTGCTTACTTGCTAAAAATCGTTGAATAAAAGTTTTTTCATTTATTAACCCCCACAGTAATGGAATTACGCCTAAATAAGACAGAAATATAACTTCTATTGCTCTTATAATAGATGAATTAGAATTGATTATCATACCAATATAGGATTTTCCAAATAAATATATCATAATAATTCCGAGTCCAAAATATGTAACCCAATAGTATTTAAACTCAATTTTTTTATGTAGAATTAAGACTGCTAAAGAAATACCTGCAAAAAATTCAAATATAAAAACATGAATACCAGTTTGTAAAAAACCAATCTCATTAATTGAAATAGCTGTAATATTTTTTAATATAAAACCTAAAACAAAAATTAAAACAGGTAATATAAAAAGCCATTTCATATTTTTTTTGATGAACAAGAAGTATATTGGTGCTGTAAGATAAAACATCTCTTCTAATGTTAATGTCCAGCCTTGTGGAACACCTACTAAAAAATATTCACTAAAAAAAGCCTTTGTCATTGTAACAGAAAAGATAAGTTCTTTAGTCTGCTCTAAAGTCCAAGTATTTGTTTTAATAAATCCTACTAAAAAAACCAAAACTGTCAACAAAAAATACATGGGATAAATACGAGCAAATCGATTTACCATATATTGTTTGAAATCAATTTTAGATTGATTATAATATCTATATGTAATCAAAAATCCACTTAAAACAAAAAATAAATCAACACCAAAATGAAATTGTGATACTACATTTCGGATTATATCTGGTATAGTAGTTTTAGCGAATGGAAAAAAATGATAGATAAAAATTATCCAAGCTGCTATTGCTCTATAACCTGTCAGTGCAGGTATAAAATTTTTATTATTATTTATCATATTTTATTCTACTTCTGCACCTAAATTACGGTATTGTTGGCGAAATTTATCTGCCCATTTTACCCATTCTACATATTGAGCATCAGGATGATTTTCTTGCTCTAAAAACTTTTTGATATAAACATCCGAAAAATCTTTTGGATAATTTTCCATCACATCAAACTCTTCTCTTAACCAAGCTTCGTTTAGAATGTGATTCACTTTGTCAATTGATAAATTAAGTTCATAATCATGATAATGACCAGATGCAGAGGATTTGAATGTCGTTTTCATCTTTTCCTGCTTTGTTCTAACCACTATATTTTTGTTAGTTTTATGTTTACCAAACCATACACCAGCATTACGAAGTTGAATTTTTTCATCTAACAAATTGACAGAATCTTTCCACATATACAACCAATATTCTTTGTTGTATATTCCCATCAAAATAGAGTTGAGAATCCAATATTTACGTTTTGTTTGATTATCAGCCAAACCTAACTTATAGAGAATCGTAAAGAATTTCAATTTATTGAACATAAATAAATCCATCACAAATTGATTTGACGTAAACGTTTTTAATGGATATGTTGTTTCTAAATTCTTTGAAATTGGTTTGATTTCAGCATAATTATCATCAGAATAAATTCCAAGAATTCCCAGCTTTGTCAAATGTATTTGATTAGATTTCATCTCTTCAATCAATTCATTACAATTGATTTGATTTGTAAACCAGACATCATCTTCCGTTATTAAAAAATAGTCTGAAGCTTCCTCTACAGCTTTCCTCCAGCTTTCTGTGGGAATTACAAAACCATTATTTTCTTTTCCTTCTTCAATATTTTTTGATTTTTGAAGATAATTAATTGTAGGAATAATTTCTACTTGATACTTTCCTTTTATCCTTTCTAGGTACTTTTTTGGTGTACCATCATCTACAATCTTAATTTTGAAATCACCTTTTACATTTTTTAAAATAGATAGAATACATCGATCCAAATAATACGGACGATTAAACGATTTAATGATAATATCCATTTACTTTTTCAATTTATATAAAATAGCTTGTGTAGTAGAGACAGGACTTCTGAAAAAACATTCGGTTAAGGGAATTAAAAATGCTGGATTTTTTTCACTTAACAAATAATTAAACTTCTTGTACATTACTTCTGATCTCGATTTTCCTAAAATTTCATTTCGCTTTTTACCAAAAATTTTACGACGATCTAATGCACGTTCTTTTATAATATGATGATCACGATAAGTTATATAACTTTTCTTGAATCCTTGGGAAATTCCTGTTGGAGATATTCTATAAAAATACAAAGGTTGCTCTACAAAATCAATCTCACCAACCTCTTCTACTTTATAATACCAATCTTGATCTAATGCATTTCGCATTGTACGATCTATATTTCCATTCTCAATAAACTTTAATCTATTAAAAACAAAAAAATGTGTCATTGCAGATTTTCCATATTCTAAATAAGAAATACCTTCTGGAATTTTTGTACTCGTTTTACAAATTTCTACAGGATTAAGATCCTTGTCACAAATCCAATGTTGAGAATACAAACCTACCAATTGAGGTTTTTCTTGTAATCGTGTCAACATTACCTCTAAAGCATCTGGAACTAAAGCGTCATCTGGATCAATAATACCAACATAATCTGCCTTTGCAAGATTTATCGCATCATAAATTGCTTGTCCATATCCACCATTTTGTTTTTGTTGATAAAAAGAAATACGTTCATCTTTGGGTACATATTCTTTGATAATTTCAACTGATTCATCTGTAGAACAATCATCTAGAATTAGTAATTCAAAATTTTTATAGGTTTGATTTAAAACACTTTCAATTCCCTTTTTCAGATAATGTGCATTGTTAAAATTACACATTAACAAAGTTATTGCGGGTTTATTTGTTGACATAATTGATTATTTGTTCGGAATATTTTTCATTTTAGCTAAAGCAGAACCAAAAACTTGGTGCATATCGTAATATTTATACTCTGCTAATCGACCTCCAAAAATAACATTAGATTTATTTTTACTTAAATTTTTATATTTAGAAAAAACATCATCATTCTCTTTATTATTAATTGGATAATAAGGTTCTTTTTCTAAATTCCAGTCATCCGAATATTCTCTTGTAATATATGTTTTGGGTTGTGTCCCATATTCAAAATGCTTGTGCTCTATAATTCTCGTAAATTTTTCGTCGTGTGATGTATAGTTAACAACTGCAACTCCTTGATAATTTTCTTGATTTAGAATTTCATTTTCGAAACGTAAACTTCTATAATTAAGTTGTCCAAATTGATAATCAAAAAAAGCATCAATAGGTCCTGTATAGATAATGTTTTCAGCAATACTATTCCAGTCTTCTCTATTTTCAAAATAATCTGTTTCTAAGCGAACTTCAATACCTTCTAATAATTTTTCAAAAATCTGGGTATATCCTCCTATTGGAATTCCTTGATATTTATCGTTAAAATAATTGTTATCATAAGTAAAACGAACAGGTAAACGCTTGATGATAAATGCAGGTAAATTTGTTGCCGAAGTTCCCCATTGTTTCTCCGTATACTCTTTGATTAATTTGTTGTAAATATCTGTTCCAACTAAAGAAATAGCTTGTTCTTCTAGATTTGATGGATTTTTAACCCCAAATTCTTCGGCTTGTTTCTTAATAATCTCTTGTGCTTCTGTAGGTGTTTTAACTTTCCATAATTGATGAAAAGTATTCATATTGAAAGGTAAATTATAGATTTCACCTTTATAATTGGCGATAGGAGAGTTTGTATAACGATTAAATTCTGCAAATTGATTTACATAATTCCAAATAGATTGATCGTTTGTATGAAAAATATGCGCACCATATTTGTGTACATTGATACCTTCTACATTCTCTGTGAAACAATTACCTGCTATATGATTTCTTTTCTCAATTACAAGACATTTATAGCCTTTCTTAGTTAATTCGTGAGCCGAAACAGCCCCAAATACACCTGCACCGATAATTAAATAATCATATTTTTGTTTCATAGTTGTTAGTTTGGTTTAATTAACAAATTTACAATAATTAGAATTAATAACCACTTAATTAAAAGAACACTAAGTTGAAATTCTATCTTATTAACTTTTTAGTTAAATTTGTATTATAAAACCAATTACATGAACACGCCTTTAGTTAGTATCAATATTCCTGTTTATAAATGTGAAAATTACATTACCAGATGTTTAGAGTCTGTAAAAGCACAAACATATCAAAATATTGAGATTATACTTATTAATGATTGTACACCAGACAATAGTATCTCTTTGATTGAAAAATTTATAGAAAATAATCTTAATCTTAATATCAAATTACTTCATCACAAAGAAAATAGTGGTTTATCTGTTGTTAGAAATACAGGAATTGATAATTCTACTGGTGAATACATTTATTTTTTAGACAGCGATGACGATATAACGAGTGATTGTATAGAAAAATTGGTAAAAAATGTATCTACAGAGAATACTCAAATGGTAATTGCTCAAAACAGATGGATCAACACTTTTGATGGATCAACTAAAGACTTTGGCTTTCCAACAGATTTTTCTAAATTAATATTCAATGATAATGAGGCTATTTTTAATGCTTATTGTAAAGGTGCATTTCCTGTTAGTTCTTGGAATAAATTGATAAAACTAAGTTTTATTAAAGAAAATAATATTTATTTTATCCCAGGTTTATACGCCCAAGATGAGCTTTGGATGTTTCATGTTATGGAGAAAATAAATTCACTTTCTGTAATAAAAGATATTACGTACAATTATTACTTACACGCCAATTCTGTCATTTTTAATCGTACAAAAAAGAATTCAGAAAATCATCAAACAATATTAGAATGGGTTACAAGATCTTTTGAAAAAACTTCAGATAAAAACCGAAAAAAACTAATTCGTGGCTGGATCGTTAATTTCAAAAAATTAATTCTTCAAATGCAATGGAAGGTGTTAAAAGATGAAGAATATTTCAAAACAAATTATGCTCGAATGAAAAAAGCACCTTCACTTACAATTTCTGATTATTTGAGTGCTGATTTTACAAAAGAACAAAAAAAGGAAAATCTACTACTAAATCTTCCTATTAATATAGGGTACAAAATTTTTAAGAAACGTTATGAAGGATAGATTTAATTAGTAAAATACTTTTTCATAATTAATTTCAAATAATTCAATCCTGACGTTGCTTTAATTAATATTTTTTTAGTTTTAGACGTTAATTTCTCTTCATAAAATATGATATTCTTCGAAAATAATATTCGTGTATTATAATCAAAATAATCAGAATAATTTTCAAGAAGATCTGTATAAAATCGTCCCATTGCTTTTCTCTTATAAGAAAGATGTATTGGATTACTAGTCATTGTTAATTGAACATCACTTCTTCTTATTGCAACGTATGCTAGATTTGTAACTTCAATATTTCTTAACCCAAATTCAAAAACCAACATCGCATCACTTCGCCAAGCTAATGGATATTTGTTGATACCAATATTATTATAAACCCTTCTAGAAAAGATATTTTCAGAAATTGAAATCCAATACATTTGATTTAAATCATTTAATAAATGTTGAGTTGAATTAATATTTTTTATTTGATTAAATTCTTGTAAAACTTCACTTTCCGAAGATACTTTCAGCATTTTAAACCGAAGAAGATCAAATGTTTTCTTCTTATCTAAGATTTGATAAAAAGTCTCAACAAAATTGGAGCTAATAAAATCATCATCACCTAATATTTGAATATATTCTTCATTATTTGATAAAGCGATACATCTTTCCCATTGCTCAACCAATCGACCTTCTCCTCCTAAATTGTTTTTAAAAAATTGATACGTAAAATCAAATTTTTCTTTATATGACTTAATAATTTCTTCAAAATCTGAACTACTCGCATCATTTCCAATATACAGATTAAATCTTTTATCAGTTTGATTACATATTGAATTTAAAGTCTCTTCAAAAAAATCTATTTTATAAAGAGGTATTACTATAGCTAATCTATTTAAATCACTCATAAATAATAGTTTTCTATAAGTTGTGTTAAATATTCTTTTTTAGATTTTAGAGAAAATTCATAATCTAATTCGTGAACATCAATAGAATAATGTTCGCCTTTATTTTGGATATTTTTTTGCGCAATTTTATTATAATTCACTTCAAAAGCATTAATAATTTCTAGGATAGTAAAATTATCGGTGTAGGCAACATTTATAATCTTGTTCCAATCTTTAGATTCAATATATCTCAATGTAATGTTTTTCACATCTTCCACATCAATCAAATTACGAGTTGCGTGTTGATGAACTGTTAATTCTTGATTATTCAATATTTGTCGTGATAAATAATTCATTAACAAATTAGGATTTCCTCCTACACCAACAGCGTTACTTACTCTCAAAATTAAATAAGACGAAGTATTTTGTTTGATAACCTCTTCTATATGTAATTTGTGTAATACATAGGGCGAATTATATTTCGACGAATCATAAATAGAGCAGGTACTGAAATAAATAAATATTTTTTTGGGATGATTGTTTATCGTTTCCTCTACCAAAATTTGTTCGCGAAAAAATTCTTCTTTTCTAGTTTCAGAAGAATTAGATACTCCCGATGCAAAAAACACAACCTCATCCGAGTCTACTTCTGTAAACAAATTTGCTATAAGCCCTTTACCTATTATCATTGTAATATTCTTTTACACTTGTATGCCCTACATGTAATATAACTTCTTCTCCAATCCCTTCATCCGATTCGCAAACACACCATTGTTTAGGTAAAATATACGGATAAATTCCTGTTTGCCATGCTGCTTTCCACATGACCAAAGATGCTCTTGACGGATCTTTCTGCATTGTTTCTGCACAAGTCGTATAAAATAATTTTCCACGTTCGTCATTTTTCCACAAAGTCATCGGGCTTTGATTATAAGAATGCCCCAAACCTTTAGATTCATCATCTATATGTTGTGTATCTTTCGAAATCATCATGTCTTGTCTTAGCAGCTGCCGATTATTGTAAGGCACACAAAAACCAAATTTATGTGTTAACTTAATTAGTGTAATAATATCTGATGAAACTACCTGCATGTCACTGTCTAAAATACATTTAAAATCTGAAGTAGAATTTACCAAAGCCATAAATTTATAATAGTCCGCAGTTCGATAACCATATCGAGAATGTTCTTTATCTATTACTGGAGAAGTTACTTTTATTAATTCTACCCCATCAACATTCAGGTCAAAATCACTGTAAACTGTATATTTTGCATTTGGAAAATACTGACGCAACGTTTTGAGTGATGGATTTAATCTATTTTCGGTATCAAAACTTGTCCCTCCTCCATTTGTTCTTTCTTCTCCAAATTCTGCAAATAGAAACTCTACCGAAATAGAATTTAACCATTCTGTTTCCTCTGTCGTAAATTCTTCATTCTTAAAATGAATTTCTTTTTTAGGTAATATTTTAGTCGCTATTGCTTTACCTAATAGAACTGCAAGCGCATTTTTTAGTTTTTGCATTTTAATTCTTTCTCTAATATAAAAAATAATATATTTACACAACAAATGTAACTATTATAAAAATGAATATTTTACCTATTGTTTTTACTTGTGACAATAATTATTTCAAATATACTGCTGTTGTAATACAATCTATTATTTCCAATTCTATTTCTTCCACTCAATATGAGATAAATGTATTAACTGAATATATTTCTGAAGAAAATAAAGCGAAAGGTTATCAATTAATTAAAGCACATAAAAATTTCAATCTTAATTTTATTTATCTTGATAATCTTGATACTTCAAAATTTTATTTAAATTCTTATATGAACGCAAGTACCTACTATCGATTTTATATTCCTGAGCTATTTAAAAATTATGATCGAATTCTATATTTAGATAGCGATTTGATAATTGATAATGATATTTCATTTTATACAACTATCGATTTTGAAAATAAAGTTGCAATCACAAGCCCAAGTATATATGTACAGCGAATTTTAACAGAACAATCTGACGCACTATTCACATTAGCTTATTTTAATCAACATTTACAAATGAATGATATTTCACAATATTTCAACGCAGGCGTGATGTTATTGAATTTAGCTGAAATTCGGGAGAAAAAAATTGATCAAAAACTTTTTGATTCAATCAACCAAATAAAAAAACCTATTTTTCAGGATCAAGATTTATTTAACTCAGTTTTTTACCGAAATGGTGGTGTCAAAATGATTTCAAATGAATTTAATAATCCTATTACATATAAAATAACATATTTTCGTATATTATTAAATGCCATTAAATCTAATTTTCTAAATAAAAAAAGAAATAATTGGTTTACAATTTATCATTATGTTGGTAAAACAAAACCATGGCAAATATCTAAAATAGATTCTTCTCTTTTTTTATATTATGCTTTTAAAACAAGTTTTATTTCGACTATTATTAAAAATAATCCTAATCTTAGAATTTCTAATTTGGATAAATTTAAACTTAAATTAATCAGTTATTTTTAATATATTTTTTATCCAATACTTAAAATTGTATTGATTAGTAATTTCTTCTGCCAGTTTATGATAGGGTAAATTAATAAATTCTTCTAATCCATCAAAGTTTGTGAAATCTGTAATAAAGATATTATTTGGATGGTAAAAGTTGTAATTTTTAACTGCTGGATTATTTGTAATAATTTTATTATGATAATTTATTGCTTCAAAAAAACGAAGCGATAAACCATTGTGTTCATTACGTTTCAAATCAATTAAGACTTTTGATTGATTACTCAATTCTAAAGATTGTTGATACGTAATTGATTTATCTAACATGATTAATTTATCTGAATGATAGGGATGAAATTCATCTTGTTTTAAGTTAAATTGAATTTTATAAGCTGCATTTATCTTTTTTAAAGTCAGATAAAATTGCTCTAACAATTCAAATCGATCTTCAGTATTAACTCCTATATAAGAAAAATCAATTGTTTTATGAATTTCATTCGCTTCTTCAAAATAACAGTTTGTTATCGCTTTTAGGTTGTAATTAGGATAATCTTTTACATCTTGCTCATCAAAAACATAGATTTGATCAAATAGTTTGTCATAATCTAAAATCTTTGCAGACACAGATAATCCATCCAATTGATAATCGATCATTTTATCAGAAATAGAGCGTGCATAGTGTAACACATTTTCTGGGACAAGATCACCTCTTACCACAAAACAAAAATCAAATTGTAGGTTTTGTTTTGTTAACTGATTTAATTTTTTGTTCGTAAGCTTAATAAAATTACGGTGATTGATTGTATGTATATGTTGTGTGTCTTTTTTTACAAGGCGATGATAAATATTCTCTAATCGTTGAAGCGTAGAAAATTCATAATACGGAATTTCTTCGTCATAAAACTCGTATACATCATAACCATTCAGCTTAAAATGTTTGGTAAACTGTGTAGCAAGATTAGTGTTTTTGTATATAAAAAGGACTGATGGCATTATTCTAACTCTAAAATTCTTTTTAACCAATTATCAAAAGAATACTTATTTATAATTTCACTATCTATATTAATATATTCCTTATCCAAAAATTCTAAAACAGAAGCTTGTGTATAATTATTATAATCAATAATCATTATGTTATTTGGATTATAAAATTCATAATTAATAATATCAGTATTATTCGTAATAAGTTTTTTCTGATAATATAACGCTTCAAAAAATCTAAATGACAATCCATTATGTACATCCATTTTTAAATCAATTATACATTTAGACATAATTGTATAATCCAAATTAGATTGATAATTCACAATTTCTTTTAAATGAGTTACACTTTTTGGTAAATTATTTGGTTTAGTACTAGTTACTAAAAATTTAGCATTAAAATTCTTAAATTTTTGTGTAAATTGATCTAGCATTTTAATTCTATCTTCTAAACCCACTCCTAAATAATAAAAATCAACATCTGCTTTTTTATTTATCATGGGATTATAGTTGAAATAAAAATTTGTAATAAACTTTAAATCTAAATCAGGATATTTAATAATATCTTCTTTTTCAAAACTATATATTGAGGTAAAATATTTCTTTTTTTTAAATATATCTGGACACATTTCTACCCCATCACATTGATAATTAATCATTTTTTTTGATTGAATTTGTAGATTTTTTAAAACAAAATGGGGCAATCTATCTCCTCTACAAATTAAAATTTTATCATATCGTTTATTTTTAACATTATTCAAGCAATATTGATAGTAATTAGATTGTCTTTTTTTTTCTAATCTTTTATAATAATCTCTTTTCTTCAGAAAATGTATATTAATCAGATTAATTACCTTATGGAAATATTTTGAAAAGTTGTTTGTTCTATTATTTTTATGAATAAAAAACTCATCTACTTCAAATTTATTTTTTAAAATATTTTGACTATGATTTATAAATAAGTCTCTAAATAAAGGATTAACTATTAAAATTTTTGATTTAGTATTCATTGTATTTTTTAATTAACTTTATTTTACGTTTTGCTTTTATCCAATTTACTAAACCTAAATGTTTGTATGAAATAAATTATATTAATTAGTATTTAATGGCTCCTATCTCATTTCCTTTTCCATCAAAATTCCAAGAACTAGAACTAGAAGCAGTCTTTTGATAAAACATATCTTCTTCTGTCATCTTCAAAGGGTTCTTATACCACCCTCCATGTTTTGCTTCAAAATTTTCTCCTACTCTAATCCCTAAAAAAAAGTCTAAAAAATTAAAATTATTAGGGTAATTAGGTTTATATAAAGCAAACGTAGTATCAATAATTGTTTTATATAAATTAGCTTCTACTTCATTTTCCCAATATTTACTTTCCCACTTAATAACTTTATCTTTAAGCGGAAATTCATTAGGAATATCATCTATTTTTAATGCAAAGCCTACCTTTGTTACTCTTTTAAAATATTTATCAAGATATTTAATCATTTTCTCCATAAAATCAATTGGCAATTTTTCGTTAGGTACAATATCTGCATCTGTCAAAACATAATAACCTTTTCCGTATTTTCTTTGTAGCATCTCACTTTCAAAAAAAACTTTATGACCTTGATTATCTCCCATATACTCTACTTTAACTTTAGATTCTATAATTTTATAATACTCTAACAATGGTGGGTAAGTTGATAAATTATCTATAATCACAATATTCTCAAAACCACGATTGATTAAAAAATCTACCAATTGTTTTAAATAAAATAATTGATTAAAATTTATAATAATAATTGGTATCGACAACGGATTTTTTCGTTGAGACTTTATCAATTTATTTACTTTAATTAAATATTGATAATGTAAATAATTAACATGATTTAAAATTCTATTTTTTAGCATGATGACTTAAAATATAATTTTTGTACGGAACCTTTAATAAATTAATTGGTTGTCCTAAATAACAATAAACACCATAAAGATTTACTTTATTCTCTTGCTTTAATTCCCAGCATTTATCTGCATTTCGTATTAACAATTGTTCTATCATATCTTTAGGTATATAATTTTTATACAAATTCAGCATATCTGTAAAAAATTGTAAACTTGCCAAATCCTTTTCTTTATTATTTGTATCATTATTTATGTCACCGGAAATGCTCTTCTCAGTAAACCGCACTAATACGTGTGTTGAAGATATAAAATAAATCTCATTTGATATAGAATACTCTATTACAGCCATATCATCTGTATGCCAAGCTAATGGATATTTTCTAAATCCTAATTTATTGTATTTATTTCTATTAAAAATATGTTCGGATAGACTTGATCGATGATAGTCTATAAATTTATTTTTCCAAAAAACTTCAGTAGAAATATTTTTATCATAAGAAGTAAACTCTGTATACCTATTTGTATGTTCGTCTACAAAAGCTTGCGATATTTTAATTACATTAATTTTGTTTTCCTCTACTTCATCTATTTGTTTATAAAATTCTTCTACAAAATTCTCTGCAATTATATCATCATCTCCCAAAATCTGAAACCAATCTTCCGTTACATTTCCTAAGATACGTTCCCATTGCATCGCAAGATTTTTTCCTCCTAAATTTTCAAGATAATTATAATAGTTATATTTTCCTTCTTCAAAATATTCTTTAATCAGAGGTAAGGGATCATTTGGACTGGTATCATTCCCTATATATAAACTAAAATTTTTATCCGTTTGCTTGGAAATAGATTTTAAAGTTTCCTCAAAAAAATCAATTTTATAATATGGTATTACAATTGCGAGTTGGTTTTTCATCATATAAAATTCTTAAATTTCTGCATTGGTTTCTCTACAAAATGCCAAGATAAATAAGCTAGTGTAAATGTAATAATTAAACTATAAAATGTTAATTCATAAACATTAAATCCAAAATAATTCATTAAACATTGTTGAACTAAAAAACCATATATATAAACACCATATGAAATATCTCCAAATTTTTCTCCGATTGAACTAATGTATTTTGTTTTTAAAGTACCTATTAATAAAATTAGAAGTGGTAATACTAAAGGTGCTACTAAATTGAAAAAATTAAAATATAATGATAAAATTAGAATGAAAAATAAAGCTACTCTTAAAATTAATGTATTTATTTTCTTTATGTCTACATAACTCAATAAACTTCCTGCTAAAAAGTAAGTTGATAAACGATAGAGTTCTTTAGAATCTAGATAAATAATTGATAATAATTTTGATAAAAAATCTGGTCGGAAAATATGTAATAAATAAGAAAAAATAAATCCAATTATTAGTAATATAAAACTAATTCTGTTCTTCCTAAATGGAAATAAAAGCAAAAGTAATATATACATTGTAAATTCATAACTAAGTGACCATAAACTACCATTTATAGCCTTAGGATAGGGGTTATTTTCAAATACATGAGCAACTTCATATTGCACATGATATAAAGATAATACGTTATATGAATAGCTTCTGTAACTAGATTCCGAAAATATATTATCTCCAGTATAAAAAAACGGTAATATCAACATTGTTATAGCTATAAGAACAATCAAAGCTGGGTACAAACGCAATAGACGTTTCCATAAATAATTTTTAATTGTTTTACTATGTTTTAAACTAATAAAAATTAAATAGCCACTAAGTGCAAAAAACACATTAACTGATAGTCCACCTAAACCAAGCTGATTATTTGTTAATACAGTAAAAATCTCTTCTTTTCCTGTAAGTGGAAATGAATGTGAAAATATAACCGCACTTGAAAATACTAATCTTAAAAAATCAAAGTTATTTTCATCTCTCATTAAATTATTACTCATCGTCCTAAAAATGAAAATATTTTATCCATTAATTTATAGCGTTTTGATGAAGTAAATTCACTAAAACGAATATTTAATCTATCAAAATTTTGTGATAAATTGATGTTTGATTCTTGTAAAAAATGCATTGAACCTAAATGATTATGAAAAAAATCGATATGCTTTTTTTCAATATATTTTAACATTTTAGTCTTTTTATCTACATTTAATTCTGTTATCATAGATTGATTCTTAATTCTGTAATAAAATAAAACTTCATCTATTTTAAATACCTTGCCAGATTCATGAATAATTGATAACCAAAATTCCCAATCTTCTAATCCATGAATCATATTAGTATCATACCCATTTACTTTTTGCCAACTTGACTTTTTATAAAATGCTGTACAAAAGATGGGGTTTCCTTTTGATAATTCTAAAGTAGAAAATTCCGGTAACTCCCATTTACCTTTTTTATCACCAAAAAATTCTGCTTCACAATATATAATCGTATAATCTTTATCAAATTGTTCGACTGCTAATTCTAAATATTGATTTCCTATTTTATCATCACAATCTAATGGTAAAATCCACTTTCCTTTTGCTATTTCTATTCCTGCATTACGAGCAGAAGATAAGCCTCCATTTTCTTTATATAAATAGTTGAAACGTGAATCTTTCTCAACCCATCTCTTCGCCACTTCTTCTGTATTATCTGGAGAACCATCGTTCACCATAATACATTCCCAATTTTGGTAAGTTTGATCTAAGACTGATTGTAGACATTCGTCCATGTAAATAGACTGATTGTAGCAAGGTACAATAACCGATATAAGAGGTTGTTGCATATTAAGAATTTATTAGTTTTAGGTTATTTACAAAATTACTTTATTTGTAAGAATACACAAATGATTAGTTAGTTTTTCAATTCATATAGAATAAAATCTACGTCTTAGACAATCACTTAATATTTATACTTCTTAACATCATGTTAATCTATAATATATACAGCAATTAGTTGGGTTATTCTTTGTTTTTAAAACTTAACTGAATAAAACTCATGAAAAATAGATTTAATTATTAACTATCAATAAGTCAAATATTTAGACGTTAAAAAATAGTACTATATAAAAATTTGCCTTGTAAATTAGTTGGTTTTTTTTAGGTATTGATTCTTATATACTCATTTTCTATTACCTCTATATAATCGTCTATATTTCTATTGTTTGTTACATCATGATATTGTTTACTTGATAAATCCAAAGCATCGGTTTCATTAGTCAAAATTTCAACTGTTTTATCCACAAACTTATTTAGGTTTTTATAATGAGGATATATTTTATTCTCAAAATTATTTGGCTTTGGGCTAAAATCCCAACATAGTAATGGAGTTCCTGTCGTACAAATATCCAAACCTGCATATCCTGCTGGTCTATCATTATTATATCCTTGAAACCATGACAAAGATAGCTCTTCGTTTATAGCGGTTTCTACAATATCTTCTTGATGTCCTCTAAAAAAAACTTTATCTTGAATAGTTAATCTTTCTAGCATATCAGTCATTCCAAAATCATTTGGATCACCTGCTCCAAAAACATGTAATTCTACATGAGGATATTGATCTAATAACAATTGAAACGAATAGAAAAAGGGGTCTAACGGTTTAAAAGGATTTAACCGGGTAAAAATTCCAATCTTTTTAACTTTAGAAGTTCCATCAAATTTCCATTTATATTTTTCTTTGTCAATCTTCATTACCAAAGGAATAAATACGGAATGATAATTTGTAAATTGTTCTAATTCAAATTCCAATTCTTCCTTCTTAAACGGTGTACAAAAATTATAATTAAATACATGATCAAAGTTATCATATAAATTCCTTTTCTGAAATCTTGCTGTCATCATGTGAATTAAACTTTTCCTCTTTATTTCATCTGATATTTCATTTATAAAAATATATTCTCCCATCCAATGCACGACATCAAATTGTGTCATATAAGTAGATAATTCTTCAATTTTCCATAAATTGATATGCTTAGGAAACAAATGTAATTGGCGTTTTATTTTATTGCGTAACCTATTTTGTTCATAAAATCTTTTATCAATAAAATCATCTGCATATTTTACAGTAGTTCCTAATTCTTTATGTAAATTCTCATAATATCTAATATTCCATAATGTACTAATCTTTTCTTCTTCTTCTAAAGCAAGAATACTTAAATCAAATTTACTTTTATCTAAAGCGCAATCTATTTCATAAGCAAAACGCTCTGCTCCAGCTCTATAAAAACCAGCTACAACAAATAATACTTTAATTTTGGGCATCTATCTGTAAAATTGGATTATTTCATTTATAATTATATCTTGTTCTTCAATAGATAACTCATAATAAAATGGTAATCTCAATAAACAATCGGTAAAATGATCAGAATTGGGTATATCAATCTCTGGATTATTTTTAAGGAAATACTCACTTTTATTCAAACTCAAATAATGAAAAACAGGATGAATGTCTTTTAATTTTAAAGCTTGTATTAGAGCAGTTCTTTCTTCATAATTACGGCATACCATATAAAACATGTGTGCATTATTGGTTGCGTAACTTGGAATAGTTGGTAATTGTATCTTATTTTGTTCTTGTAATGAAGCTAACTTTTCTGCATAATAACTCCAGATAGCAATACGCTTAGTTTGTATTTTATCTAAATTTTCTAATTGAGCATAAAGAAAAGCCGAAATAATTTCTGAAGGCAAAAAAGATGATCCCAAATCTACCCAACCATATTTATTAACCTCACCACGAAAAAAAGCACTCCTATTCGTTCCTTTTTCTCGTATTATCTCTGCACGATCAAAATACTTTTCATCATTAATGACTAACATACCTCCTTCTCCTGCAATAATGTTTTTGGTTTCATGAAAAGAAAATGCTGCAAAATGACCAATTGATCCCAATGCTTTTTTAGTACCATCAGAAAATGTATAATAACTATCTATCGCTTGTGCTGCATCTTCCACAACAAAGAGATTGTATTGTTTGGCTAAATTCATGACAGCCTCCATATCACAGGCTACACCTGCATAATGCACGGGTATAATGGCTTTGGTTTTTGAGGTAATGTGTTTTTCTATTTCTTCTGGATCAATATTAGGATTGTCTAAATAAGAATCTACAAAAACAATTTTAGCTCCTCGTAAAGCAAATGCATTGGCAGATGAAACAAAAGTATAACTTGGCACGATAACCTCATCACCTTCTTGTATACCACAAAGAATTGCAGCCATTTCTAAAGCATCTGTGCAAGAAGTCGTCAGCAATACTTTTGGGAAGTTATATTTTTCTTGAAAGAAGTTTTGACATTTTTTAGTAAACAATCCGTCACCTGATATTTTACCAGATTTCACTGCCTCTTCGATATATTTTAGTTCGTTACCAATAATAAATGGTTTGTTGAAAGGTATCATAGTTTAGTTGTTTAATGTATAAATCTTATTGGATTACCTACATATAATCCACTTTGTTCTATATTTTTTATCACGACAGATCCACCACCTAATTGCGTTTTTTCTGCAATAGTTATATGATCAATTATTGTTGTATTTATTCCTATTATACACTTTTTTTTAATATTGACAAAACCTGCAATACTAACAGCTGGAGAAATAAAAGTGTGTTTACTTATCTGAGAATCATGTGATATAACACAACCAATGTTTATTAATACATTGTCGTCAATCTTTACATTTTGATCAATAATACACCCAGGATAAATTATTGTTCCATTTCCAATTTTGGCGGTAGAATCAAGTAAAGTTGATGAATGTATAAATTTATAAAATGGTATTACATTGGATAATTTATTATATAACATTTCTTTGAAATCAAGATGATTGTATCCTATTGCTATTAAAATTTCATCAAACTTATCTTTCTTAAATTCATCATAAATAGCATTAATCTTACCTAATACAGGAATATTTTTAATAAAAATACCTAAATCCTGAAAATCATCATAAAAAGCAACCACTTTATCTTTCGTATCTTGATGTATATAATGTGCTACTTGTTGACCTAAATCTCCTGAACCTATTATAGCTATTCTTTTCATACTAAATATTCTTTTTGATTAGATTGGTATATTAAATACCCAGAACGATCATTGCTTGATGTAAGTGATAAAAGCTTATCTGATAAGATTTCTTTTTTCACAATTTTAACGTTTTGATTGTCAGTGTTAAATAATGGTAATAAGTATTCTGTGTCTTTTGATAGAAAATATATACCCGAATTTTTATTTAGTTTTTTTTGTATAGGAAACTTTACCGTTCCTAATGCGCAATCTAAAGCCACTTGTAAAAAATCTATTCCTGTTGAAAGCTGAACCAAATCTGATCCTATAAAATCACCTCCCATTCTACTTCCAATTTCAATTGCTTTTACATGACCATTTTTAGTAATCATTAACTCTATATGTGAAATACCATTTGTTACTTGCGTCGCATTTAGTATTTCAAGCGTTGTTTTTTCTATCTCCGCTATAATCTTTTCGTTATGTGTACTTGGCTGATGATGTGCAATCTCTACAAAATAAGGTGCGTTTGTTATAACTTTATCTGTAATGGTAATAATTTGATGCTTCCCTTTCCAACTTACAGTTTCTACACTTACTTCTTCGCCTTCCATAAACTCCTCAACAATGCATTGTTTACTAAAAGAGAATGTTGTCGCATTATCTATTGCTTGTTGCAGGCTTTCATTATCTTCTACTTTCACGACACCTAAACTACCCGAACGATCGACAGGTTTTACAATTAATGGAAAATTAACTTTTTTTAATTGAGAATAGTTTTCAATAACTTGATAAAAAGGTGATAATATATCATTTTCTCTAAAACAATTTCTCATTAATCCTTTATTAGTAGTTAACAAAGCAGTTTGATACGTATTACCTACAAGATTTAATTTTTCAGCTATATAGGCAATTGTTGGTATGCATATATCTGTTGCTATAGTAAGAACTCCATCAATACCGATTTCTTTACATTTATCAAAAATAATTTCTTTTTCTAAAACCGAAATGTCATAAAAATAATCTGCAACAGCTTTGCAGACTGCTTTTCCATCATCCCAAGCAAAACAATGAATTTCGATACCATTTGATTTTGCTTTCTGTACTAATGGTAATTGAAGGTAACTTGCGCCTAAAACTGCAATTTTCATAGTAATTTATCTCCAAATTAATTGAGGTCTAATAAAACCATTCACTTTTCCAAGATAACCACTTTCCCTTGCTATGTCTTTAATTTCAAAAGACAAAAATTCTTCTTCAATATAAAGAGAACTCATTGCTTCTGTATTTATATATAAAAGAATTTGATAAGTATCATCGTTTAACAAATTCCCTGGTATACTACATCTAATTTTTGTAGGAATATTAATAGGAAAATTGAATTTATTTCCAGTTCCAAAAATCACATCTCCTCTTGTATTTTTTAAATCAAAACCAAGAGAAAGCGTTTCTTCATTCGTTTGATTTACTAATTCAAACTCTATTTCTATTTCAGAAGTTACATCAATCACTTCATTAGGATCTAATGTAGATAAGTTATTAATTGAAGCAGATTTAATTTTTACAAATTCATTCCCTTTTGCTAAATTAATATCGTCAAATTCTATTTTTCTACAATTTGTAATACTATCTGCTAAATAATTTTTAATTAAAAGCTCTGGCTGACCAATATCAACAATAGTTCCATGTCGCATAGCTACAGCATTAGTACAAAGAGTTTCAACAGCCGTCATATTATGACTTACAAACAAAATAGTACGTCCTTCACCTTTGGTTACATCACCCATTTTACCGAGACATTTCTTTTGGAATTCGGCATCACCAACGGCTAAGACCTCATCTACAATTAATATTTCCGATTCTAAATGTGCTGCAACTGCAAATGCCAAACGAACATACATTCCTGACGAATAACGTTTTACAGGTGTGTCAATATAACGTTCTACGCCAGCAAAAGCTACAATTTCATCAAACTTACGCGTGATTTCTTTACGTGTCATTCCAAGAATAGCTCCATTAAGGTAAATATTTTCACGTCCTGTCATTTCTGGATGAAAACCTGTACCTACTTCAAGTAAAGAAGCAATACGTCCTTTATATTTTATAGAGCCTGTCGTTGGTTTCGTAACACGAGAAAGCAATTTCAATAACGTCGATTTTCCTGCACCATTTCGTCCAATAATACCTACAGCTTGACCTTGCTCTACCTGAAAATTAATATCATTAAGCGCCCATACATAATCGGAATCTCCTTTGGCAGTACGGTCATTCATTTCCCCAATCTTAAGATAAGGATCTTCCTTTCCTCTTACATTTGCCCACCAACGTTTCAAATCATGTTGTAATGTCCCTGTACCAACTTCTCCTAAGCGATATTGTTTAGAAACATTTTCTATATCAAGTACTATATTTTTATTCATTTTTTCTGTTTTTGGTTGGATTAATCATTTTAAATATTCAATTCAAAAAATAATTAAACTGTATCCATAAATGATTTTTCTACTTTATTGAAAATAATTGTTCCAATAATTAATACTATCGAAATAAAAATTGTTGAATAAAGTAACATTCCTATACTAAAATCTCCAACTCCTAAGTAAGCATATTTGAAACATTCAAATATTCCTGTCAAAGGATTTATTTCTCCAATCCATCTGTATTTTTCTGGTAACATAGATGTTGGATAAACTACTGGCGTAACATACATATACAGCGATACACCAAAACTTAACAGCATTGATAAATCTTTGTACTTTGTTGTCATAGCTGAAAATATCATTCCCATTCCCATCGCAAATGCAGCCATTAATACAATAAGAAATGGTGTTATTAATATCCATAAATTAGGTTGTATATTACCCTCTATTGAATAATACACAACAAAGGAAATTAACAACGCAAATTGTACTGCGAATTGCATCAAATTAGATATGACAATAGAAAGAGGCATAACTAATCTGGGAAAATAAACTTTTCCAAAAATTGACGCATTTCCTCTAAAAACATTTGAAGTACCATTCAAGCAAGATGAAAAATAGTTCCATAAAATTACTCCTGATAAGTAGAACGGAATTTTAGGTGCACCATCAGTAGATAAATTAGCAATATTCCCAAAAACAATTACATACATAATTGTTGTGAAAATAGGGTTAATAAAAAACCACAATGGCCCTAATATAGTTTGTTTGAAAGATGTTAAAAAGTCTCTTTTTACAAGCATATAAACCAAATCTTTATATCTCCAAACTTCTTTTAAATTTAAAGAATATAACGAATTTTTAGATCCAATTACTTGAGACCAATTTTGATCTGTTTCTGAGTGTAAACTCATAAATTAATATTTCAGGTTAAGGTTAATAAGTAAAAAAATTTTGGAGAGATGTTTTCTCCAAAAATTAAATTATATAAATCGTTTTATTGATTTAGTAATATTGTTTGTTTAGGCGTTTGGTAAAACTGTTTTACGTCCGATTGATTTATAGAAAAATCCTTTTTCTTCTAAAACATCCAAATCATATAAGTTTCTACCATCAAAGATTGCCTTATTCTTCAACTTCTCTGCAATTACATCATAACGCGGATTTCTAAATTCTGACCATTCTGTTACAACCAACAAAACATCTGCGCCATCAAGAATAGAATACATATCTTCTCCATATTCTATCAAATCGCCAATTGCTCGTTTCACATTACTCATCGCTGCCGAATCGTATGCAATAACAGATGCGCCTTGAGCAGTTAATTCTTCTATCATATCCAAAGAAGAAGCTTCTCTAATATCATCTGTATTTTCTTTGAAAGCTAATCCCCACATTGCAATTCTTTTTCCTTGCAATGATCCGCCCAAATAATCTTTGATTGCTGGAACCATAATAACTTTCTGTGCTTGATTTACATTTTCTACAGCTTCTAATACTTTGAATTGATAATTTTCTTGTCTACCAGATTTCACTAAAGCTTTTACATCTTTCGGGAAACAAGAACCTCCGTAACCAATTCCTGGAAACAAGAAACGATTTCCGATACGATCATCAGATCCCATTCCGAGACGAACTTTATCTACATCTGCACCAACTAATTCGCAAAAATTAGCTACTTCATTCATAAAAGTAATTTTAGTTGCCAAGAAAGCGTTTGCTGCATATTTTGTTAATTCTGATGACTTTTCATCCATAGAAATTACAGGTATTCCATCTTCTGTTAACGGTTTATAGATACGATTCATAATATCTAACGCTTTATAAGACGAAGTTCCTACAACAACACGGCTTGGCTTCATAAAATCCTGCACTGCATATCCTTCTCTTAAAAATTCTGGATTAGAGACAACATCAAATTCTATTGATGTTTTAGAAGCAATTACTTCGCGTACTTTATCTGCAGTTCCAACAGGAACGGTACTTTTATTTACAACAACTTTATAATTCGTCATTAGTTCTCCTATTTGGTTTGCAACACTTATCACATAAGATAAATCTGCAGAACCGTCTTCTCCTGGAGGAGTTGGCAAGGCTAAAAAGACAACGTCACATACGTCTAAAGCATCTTTTATATTAGTTGTAAATTCTATTCGGTTGGCTTTTATATTTCGTAGAAAAACTTCTTCCAATCCAGGTTCGTAAATCGGAACGTGTCCGTTACGCATCATTTCAACTTTCTTTTGGTCGATATCAACACAGATAACATGATTCCCGAAATCGGCTAAACAAGTACCAGTTACTAATCCTACGTAACCAGTTCCTACAATTGCTATATTCATTTAAGGTTTATTTCTAATAAATTTAAGAGAACAAATTTAATACTATTTATTCAAAAAAATACATATTAATTTATTTAAAATGAGGATAGAACAAATCCATTTTTTAAATAATTAATAATTACTTTATTCAATCCTAATTATTCGTAATATACGATATTGAAAAGTATTAATTTGAATAAGTTTTGTAAAAAAAAACATCAAAATTAGTCGAACTTCATTTTTCAATTTAACTTTACAGAAATCAAATTATAAGAAATGTCTGTAAATAAAGAAATCAAACGAATTACTACCGAAACAATTCGTAACATGAAATTTACTGGAGAAAAAATTTCAATGTTAACGGCTTATGATTTTACAATCTCAACATTAGTTGATGCTGCTGGAACAGAAATAATTTTAGTTGGTGATTCTGCTGCAAATGTTATGGCTGGTCATGAAACAACTTTACCTATTACTTTGGATCAAATGATTTATCATGCGCAATGTGTGGTTCGTGGTGCTAAAAGAGCTTTAGTTGTAGTTGATTTACCTTTCGGAACATATCAATCTGATCCACAAAAAGCATTAGAATCTTCTGTAAGAATTATGAAAGAATCTGGCGCTCATGCTATAAAATTAGAAGGTGGAAAAGAAATTGAAGAATCTATCCGTCGTATTGTAAATGCAGGAATTCCTGTTATGGGACATTTAGGTTTAACACCCCAATCTATTTATCAATTTGGATCATATAAAGTTCGTGCAAAGGAAGATGCTGAAGCAGAAAAATTAATAAGCGATGCCAAATTATTAGAAGAGTTAGGTTGTTTTTCTCTTGTTATGGAAAAAATTCCAGCAGATTTAGCAACAAAAGTAACAGCAGAAATTAGTATTCCTACTATCGGAATTGGTGCTGGTTCTGGATGTGATGGGCAAGTATTAGTTGTGCATGATATGTTAGGTTTGAATAATGAATTTAAACCAAAATTTGTGCGCCGATACTTAAATCTAGAAGATCAAATTCACGAAGCAATCGGAAAATATGTTGCGGATGTAAAATCTGGCGATTTCCCTAATGCGAATGAACAATATTAATTAATTGATGAGTTGTGGGTTTTGAGTTATTAAATGTAATTTTGTCAACTCAAAACTCATCATTCAAAATACCTTTATGAATCCAGAAATTTTATTCGAAGATAATCATTTGTTAATCATTAACAAAAAAGCAGGCGAATTAGCACAAGGAGACGAAACAGGCGACATTCCACTTATCGACAGTCTAAAGACCTATATAAAAAATCGTGATAACAAACCTGGAAATGTATTTTTAGGATTAGTTCATCGTTTGGATCGTCCAACTTCTGGTGTTTTAATTTTTGCAAAAACATCTAAAGCGTTAACACGAATGAATGAAATGTTTCAAAAACGAGACATCGACAAAGTTTACCGCGCAATTGTGCAAAATAAACCTCCTCAAAACTTTGAGCGTTTAGAACATTATTTACGAAAAAATCCAAAAAATAATAAAACAACTGTTTATTCTAAACCAACTGCTGATGCAAAAAAAGCAATATTAGAATATACTTATTTGGGCGCATTAGATTCTTTTCATTGTGTCGAAGTAAAACTATTTACAGGTCGTTCTCATCAAATTCGTGCGCAACTTTCTTCGGTTGGCTCTCCTATAAAAGGCGATTTAAAATATGGTGCAAAAAGATCAAATCCAGATGGTAGTATTTCTCTACATGCTTATCGCATTACATTTGAGCATCCTGTCAAAAAAGAAGAATTAACCATTACAGCTCCTGTACCAAAAGATGCAATTTGGCAGGCTACAACTAAATTTTAAATTGTAAATTTATCGCTTATAGATTCATATAATGAACGCCATTTTTTATTTTATCATTTATCAAATTTCTCGACTACCACTTGGTTTTTTGTACCTCTTTGCAGATTTTTTATTTTTTATGCTGTATACCATCATTGGTTATCGTAGAAAAGTGATTAAAACTAATTTAGAAAAATCTTTTCCTGAAAAATCGAAAGAAGAAATACAAATTATTCATCGAAAATTTTATCGTAATTTCTGTGATTATTTAGTAGAAACACTCAAAACATTTTCCATTTCTCAAGAAGAATTAGACAAACGTCATACTTATACAAATGCTGAAGTTTTTAAAGAAATTAAAGCTGAAAAGAAAAATTTAATATTTATGGCTGGGCACATTTTTAATTGGGAATGGTATGTTGGTACGGCTAAAATAATGAAATTTGAAAACTCAGTTGCTGTTTATCATAAAATTAAAAACCCATTCTGGAACGATAAAATAAACGCCATGCGAGGCAAATTTGGCACAGTTCCTATGGACATGAAAGATGTTTTACGCCATATTATGAAAGTTCCTAATGATGGTAATCATTCTTTTTTATTTGTGGCAGATCAAAGTCCAAAGCAATCTGCAGTGCATTATTTTATTGATTTTCTTAATCAAAGAACTCCTGTTTTTAATGGATTTGATAAAATAGCACGCAAAAAAAATATGGGCGTTATTTATGCTAAAACCGAGAAAATAAAACGTGGCTATTATCACACTACTTTTATTCGCTTAGAGCCAAAAAATGAACAATTTGAAGAAAATGAAATCGTTCATCAATTCTTTGGACATTTAGAAAAAACAATTCAAGAACATCCAGACAATTGGCTTTGGAGCCATAAACGTTGGAAATATGCAGATTTAGAAAAATGAAAACAGCCATCGCGATATTAAATTGGAACGGCGAAAAATTATTGCCTCAATTTTTACCCTCAGTTATTAATAACTCTAAAGATGCTGAAATTTACATTATTGATAATGCATCAACTGATAATTCGATACAATTGTTGAAAACTCAATTTCCAAGCATTAAAATAATTCAGAATAATGGAAATTATGGTTTTGCAAAAGGATATAATGAAGGTTTAAAACACATTGATGCCGATTATTTTTGCTTACTAAATTCTGATGTAGAAGTCACTGAGAATTGGATTGAGCCGATTGAAAAATTATTAGACAATAATCCTGAAATTGCAGCTGTACAACCAAAAATTTTGGATTATAGAGACAAAAAAATGTTTGAATATGCAGGTGCAGGTGGTGGTTTTATAGACAAATTTGGTTATCCTTTTTGTCGTGGACGAGTTTTTTCTGCTTTAGAAGAAGACAAAGGACAATACGACGATACCATTCAAATTTTTTGGGCAACTGGAGCAAGTTTATTTATTCGTAAAAAAGATTTTTTTGAACAAAATGGTTTTGATGAAGAATTCTTCGCACACATGGAAGAAATAGATTTGTGTTGGCGACTGAATAATGCAAATCGAAAAGTATATTATTGTGGAGAATCTACTGTTTATCACTTAGGTGGCGCAACATTACAAAAATCTAATCCTAAAAAAGCCTATCTAAATTACAGAAATAGTTTGTGGATGAACTTAAAAAATCTTCCTAAAAATAAATTATTTCCAATGATTTTTACACGACTTTCTTTAGATGGTATTGCAGCAATCGCGTTTTTACCTTCTCAAGGTTTTCCACATCTTTGGGCTGTATTTTTATCACACATGCATTTTTATCGTGGATTTTTCAAAATGTATAAAAAACGTCAAAAAAATCAACTCAAAAAATATTCTGATAAAGAATTACTTCCTGTACAATACTTCTTACAAAAACGTCAATATTATAAAGATTTGAAATAATTAATCACTACAATTAATTAAATACTAAATTCTTGCATTTTTTATATTCTATACTTGTAGAACATAAAAAATGTATTATCATTGTAATATAAATCAAAACTTACAATGAAAAAATTATTGACAATTATTGCATACTGTACATTTTTATCGACTTCAATTTATGCACAAAAACTTGAAATTAAGTATCAAGAAATTTTGAACGTAAATAAAGATAAATTAAAAGAAAACATGAAACTTGAATCATCTGGATCAGGAAACTTACCAAGTGATTTCTTCGACAATATTATAAAAAGTATGATTGAGCCTAAAGATTTTACTTTATCAATTTATGACAACTTATCAATTTATAAAAAAGTAGAAAAAATAAATAATAAGCAAGGCTCTAATTTTTCAATTTCATTTGGTGATGCTGACAATAGTATTTACAAAGATTCATCTACAAAAGAATACTCTAAAAATGTTAGTTTGATGGATAAATCATATTTGATAAAAGACAAACTAACCGATTATAAATGGAAATTGACACGCGAAACGAAAAAAATAATTGGTTTTGATGTCAAAAAAGCAACTTCTATTATTGACAGTACAACATCTGTGGTTGCATGGTATGCACCGAATATAACTGTAAAAGATGGGCCAAAAATGTATAATGGTTTACCAGGATTAATTTTAGAATTAGAAATTAAAGAATCTGAAAATAAAGGAATAGACAGTAGTATAATTCGCGCAACAGAAGTAAAAGAAGTTCCTGATATGAAACCGATAGATAAGCCAAAAGAGAAAAATGTAATCACTGATAAAGAATATAACGAATTATCTAAAAAAGAAATCGAACGTTATAAAAGTATGAAAACCGAAAGCGTTGACAAAAAAGATTAATTTTTTTTGATGAGTCATTAAACATTTTACCATATTCGTTGTCTAAAAAGAATAATCACAATAAATCATGAAAAAAATAATTTCAGTTTTCGTTTTATTACTAAGCTTTGTAGTTTTTGCTCAGCAAGAAAAAGTAGAAATTTCGTACACATCTCGTCTCATTTTACCTGATGATTTTACATTTCAGCCTCCTGGTGGTGGAAATGGACGTACAATGTCGAAAGAAATGCAAGACCAATTCAAAAAAAATATTCAAGAACCTCAACAAGCAACATTAACAATTTTGGGTGATGAATCTTTGTATAAAATCATCGAGAAAATTTCCAACGATCAAAATCAAGGTATGGGAATGCGTGGCGGCGGTGGAATGAGAATACTCTCAATGAACGGGGATAATATTTATAAAAACACGGCAACTCATCAACTCCTAAAAGAACAAAATATGATGGGAAAAGAATATGTCATCAAAGATTCTCTACGAAATTTTGATTGGAAATTGACACGCGAAACCAAAACAATTTTAGGAAACGAAGCAAAAAAAGCAACAATAATTATAGATAGCGTGCAAACGACGGTTTGGTATATTCCAAGTTTGAAATATAAAACTGGTCCTGAAAATTTTTGGGGTTTACCTGGTTTAATTGCAGAAGTACAAACTGAGCTGAACAGAGGAATGTTGAAAGGAACACGAATTATTACGTTGACAGACATTAAAACATCAACTAATACAAAACCGTTAGACAAGCCAAAAGAAAAGAATATAATAACACAAAAAGAATACGATAAATTGATGCAGGAACAACGCAAAAAATTTGAAGATATGCGTAATTCCGGTGTTAATAAAAGAGATTAAACAATAATATGTCTACATAGTCAAATTAATAAATTTGACTATTTTTTTACTATAAATAATTTTACTTTTTTTTAGATATCAACCGATTAAAACTTATATTTAACTATCAAATTAAACTTATAAAACAAGAAATACTATGAAAGCATTAATTATTGTTGACCTACAAAATGACTTTTTACCAGGTGGTGCATTAGCTGTAAAAGATG
Organism: Algoriella sp.; assembly: GCF_036647415.1. Classification (NCBI taxonomy): domain Bacteria; kingdom Pseudomonadati; phylum Bacteroidota; class Flavobacteriia; order Flavobacteriales; family Weeksellaceae; genus Algoriella; species Algoriella sp. The sequence continues at coordinate 31,396 of NZ_JAVXKG010000004.1, read as the reverse complement.
GTGATCAAATTATTGACCGTATAAATAAACTTCAAGATAAATTTGACTATGTTGTTGCAACACAGGATTGGCATCCAGCAAATCATAAAAGTTTTGCATCGCAACACGAAGGCAAAGTTCCTTTTGATGTGATAGAGCTTAACGGAACACAGCAAGTTTTGTGGCCAGATCATTGCGTACAAGGAACAAAAGGCGCAGAATTACACAAGGATTTGAAACAAAATAAAATTAGCGCAATTATCAGAAAAGGAATGAATCCTAATATAGATTCGTACAGTGGCTTTTTTGATGTAAATAAAAAAAATCCGACAGGATTAGATGGTTTTCTAAAAGATCACAATGTGACAAGTGTTTATATTTGTGGTTTAGCTGCCGATTATTGTGTATATTATACTGCAAAAGACGCTCTAGCTTTGGGATACACAACTAATATTCTCGAAGGTTCTACAAAAGCAATTGACGTTACTCATTTTGATGAATTAAAACAAGAGTTCATTAAAAAAGGTGGTAATGTCTCTACTTATTTATTATAAATTTTCAATAATGAATTGATTAAAAATACCGAAAACATCACTTAAATTATGCATTATGAAGTGATGTTTTTTATTTTAATAAAATATTTTCTATTTTAATGTAACATTTTAAAGATCTTACTACTAATTATAAAAATACAACTATGAAAAAAGCTTTTTTAACCTTTGCTTTAGGAGTTATTACAACAACTATTTCTTTGGCGCAAGACAATAAAAAACAAAACATCGATGCAACTTACATTTGCGAAATGAAATTGGATTACGACCAAACTATGAAAAATGTTCCTACGGAATATCGTGCACAAGTCGGACCAATGCTAAAAGCAGAACTTGATGCGGGTGTTTTTATGACATATTTTTTTAAAAGCAACAGTAAAACATCAACTTTTGTATTAGAACAAAAAGTTGGTAATGCACAAACACAAGGTGGAATGATTGCTCAACAAATGGCTGCCTTTGATAATAAACCAACTTACAAAGATTTTACTGCAACACCTAATATGTACTATAAAGAAGTAGATTTAGGAGCAAAACAATATTTAATAAAAGATGTTATTCCTGATTATAAATGGAAAATTTCTCGTGAAAAAACAGAAATTGCAGGTTATCAAGCAACAAAAGCAGAAGGTGTAATGATGGACTCTATTAAGGTTGTTGCATGGTACGCACCATCAATTCCTGTAAAAGATGGTCCAACTTCTTTGGCTGGTTTACCTGGATTAATTGTAAAAGCAGAATTTGAAGCAAATGGAGCTACAATGATTTATACATTGAAAGAATTAAACATTTCGGATAAAGAATTAAAAGTTACATTACCAAATAAAGGTGAAGTTGTAACACAAGATGGCTTTATGAAAGCGATGAAAGAACTTCAAGAAAAATACAAAGAAATGATGGGTAGTGGTGTCGACACCAAATAAAATCATCTAAAAAAAATAATAAAATTTCTCAGCTCGGTAATATTTTTCGAGCTGATATTTTTCCTTAACTAGCCTTACAAATTAGTTTCTTCTTCTAAAAACACATTTATGAAAAAATTACTCTATCTATTTTTATTTATTGCTTCTACACAAAATATTTTTGCACAAGAATGTAAGCTAAAAGGAATGGTTGCCGACGAAAATGGCATTCCTGTTACTGATGCTTCTGTTTCTATTTTTGATAGCAAAAACGAAGGAAAAGGTTTCATTTTCACAAGTAATGTTGGTGAATTTGAATTCAAATTGCCTTGTGGACAAAAGTATGATGTCGAAATAGAACAAGCTGGTTACGAAACCTATGTAGAGAATGTTGATTTGACTGAAAATATCAACAAAAAAATAAAACTAGCAAAGGGTAAAGAAATTTCTCTGAAAGAAACAATTGTAAAGGCTCAACAAGCAATTAAAGTAAAAGGTGACACAATAGAGTTTGATGCAGATTCTTTCAAAGTTGGAAATGAAGAAGTTTTAGAAGATATCTTGAAAAAGTTACCTGGAATTGAAGTTGTGAACGGAAAAGTCATGTACAAAGGAAAAGAAATGAAACAGGTAACTGTTGGTGGACGTGAAGTTTTGGGTGGTAACGAAAAATTACTAAACAAAAATTTACCTTCTGATGCTGTTTCTAAAATCCAATTGAATACAAAATTCAAATCAAATCCTTTTGCTTCATCGCTACAAGAAGATGACGAACAATTTTCATTAAACATCGAGTTAAAAGATGACATGAAACGTCTTGCTTTTGGTAATGTAACATTAGGTGGAGATGCTGACAAACACACCGATGCACAAGCTAAAATTTTCTATTTTTCAGAAAAAACAGACGCAACGGTTATCAATGACTTCAATACATTTGGTAAACAAGTTTTTGATCAAGATGATTATATAAGTTTCTTTGGTGGATATTCAGAATTTAATTCAGAAGGAAGTATTTATTCATTAAGAGGAAACTCAAACGGATTAAATTTAATGTCTAAAAATGATGCACCAAGTATGAATACGTATAATGGAGCTGTACATTTTGGAGTTGAACCAAATAAGAAATTAAAAGTTTCTGGTTTTGGATTAGTTAACACAAATAACATTAGATATGATTCTAGATCAGAGCGTTATTACAACAACATCGAAAAACCATATACAACTGTTGATGATGAACAAAATAAAAGTAATGTATTTATGGGAATGGCTCGTTTACGACTTGATTATAACCCAAATGATAAAGGACAAATTAAATATCGTTTAAACTTTAATTATTTAGATAGTGAGAACGAGCAATTAGTTGATAGTTACTATAACGATCAAAAAAATAGCTTTAGAAATGTAAATTCTGAACAAAAGAATTACTCATTATCACAAACTTTATCTTATATCCGTAAAGTTGGTCGCGATGATAATGTTGGTTTATATTTCCGTCATCAATATCAAAAAGACACACCAGATTACAATGTTTTATCAACAGCAAATCCATTCTCTTCTTTTGATTTATTCAAGAATTTATCTTACGTAAATAACCAATATAATATCAATCAAGATCAAAACTTTGTTTTAAACACTGTTCAATTATACGGAATCTATAATCACTTGTTAACAAATACAGCAAATCTTAAAATAAAAGTTGGAACAAGTTTTAGTACACAAGATTTTGACAATCAAATCTATGATTTTCAGAAATTGATGAATGATAATTTATTAATCAGTAATACAGATTTGGATTACAATGAAACTTTTGCTGATGTAACATTGACAAAGAAGTTCGGTAATTTTCAAGCTGATTTAGGAGCTGGAGTTTCATTTTTCAATGAAAAATCAAAATACCAAGACGGTGAAAAGTTAAATCGTTCTGAAACGAAAGTTTTACCTCATCTGAATTTACAATACAAGTTCAACAACGCAACAAATGTTCGTGCAAGTTATACACAAAACTATAGCTATCCGTACACAAAAGATTTTAATGACTCATACACAATTCAAAGTTACCAATCGATTTTCTATGGAAATAGAAATTTAAGACAAGCTTTGACACATACAGCAAGTATTAATTTTAGTCATTTTAACTCATTTACATTTTTTAATATTTTCGCGAATTTAAGTTATACATTACAAGAGAAAAGTATACAAACGCAGTCTATTTTAAACCGTGATTTTATTATAAATGGAAACGATACCATTGTAAATAACTATCAGTTCAATACTTTAATTAATTCTGGTAATAACCAAGAAACTTATTCAGGATATTTTATGATCGGAAAACGTTTTGCTAAATGGTACAATGCACGATTAACGGGTAATATTTCTACTTCTAATTATTATACAATTACACGAAATATTGAATACAAAAATGGTGTTGTAACAAATGATCAATTAAACAATGTAAACAACAAAAGTTTTAACCAAACCTATAATTTAGAGAATTCATTTACATTCAAAAAGAAATTTGAATTAAAAGCCGGTGTTAATCTTAATATAAGTAAATATCAATCTTTATACGAACAAAAATTTACCAATTGGAGACCTTATGGTGATGCCGCTTGGTCTATTACAGATAAATTACTGTTACAATCTGACTTCTCTTATCGTTTACAATACCGTGATGGTAAAGAAATAAACACAGCAAGAGAATGGAATGCCTCTGTACGATACAATATAGCGAAGAAAACATATTTGACTGTTACAGGAGGAAATTTATTAGGAAATAATATAATCGTTACAAATGGTGTTAATGACAACTATATTTCAACAACAACTAAAAATGTTTTAGGTAGATATTTTATAGTTAGTTTGAGATATAAATTCTAATCAAAATATATTCATAATAGCAAAAATCCCTTCAATTGAAGGGATTTTTTTATTTTATAACTTGTGGATAATCAAAAATATTTTGTGGATCATATTTCTTTTTCAACTGTTGCAAACGAGCCAAGTTATCTCCAAAATAAGATAAATTAGCATCAGGAAAATTGAGATCAGGATAATTTCGGTATTGTTTTGTATTTCCTAAATTTCGAATTATTTGTTGAATTTCTTCAAAAGATTTCGTCAATTTTCCTTCCTGATTTGGAGAATCCCAATACGCTTGTAATTCACTCAAATAATTAATATCACGATGCGGATAAGCCGAATCTGATTTCTTTACTTCGTTTATTTTTCCACCCAATGTATTTATCTGGTAAATTGTTCCTTTTGCCGCAATAACTTTATTGAAAATATCTGCTAAACCTTTCTCAATATCTTCAATTCCGTTGTACAAACCAGCAGATGCATTCTTGAAATAAATAGGTTCTGTAACGCCATAATAATTTTTGAGCGCTGCTGCAAGATTTCTATTTTTCATCGGTTTGTAATTATCTGCTTGAGCAATTAATTCTGTAAAATTTTTCTCAAAATCTGTTTGATTGGATTGATAATTTGTAAATAAAATCGTCAGAAATTTTCCATTCAATACAAATGCAGAAAAAGCTTCTTTTGGTAAATTTTGTGTTGATTTGAACCATAATTTTATCAAAGAAGTAAATCGAGTAAGTGTTAAATTAGAAAATTTCATTCTGTATCCACTAAACGAATTTGGAGCAGGATATGTCTTAAAATATAATTCTGTAATTACACCAAAATTTCCATTTCCACCACCTTTACACGCCCATAACAAATCAGGATCTTTATCAGAATCGATGGTATTTCCTTTGTAATCGATCATTTTTACACGAATCAAACTGTCACACGTCAACCCATATTTCCGACTAAAAAAACCGTAACCTCCACCCAAAGCCAAACCTCCTACACCAACTGTTCCACACGAACCGGCGGGCAAAATTCTTTTCTTCGGTAAAAAATCTGCATAAATTTCTTGCAACAAACAAGCAGGTTGCAATTTTACTGTATTATCTTTTTGCCAAACAATGGATTTCATCAATCCAAGATGAATTAATAATCCATTATCGTTATTCGAAAAACCTTCAAAACTATGTCCACCACTGCGAATTGCAATTTTTAATTTCTTATCATTTGCGAATAAAATTGCTTTTTTTACAGCTTCATTAGATTTACAAACTGCAATATATTTGGGAAATTTATTAATTCTTTTATTAAATGATTTTCGATACAATTCGTACTTTTCATCATCTTTTGTCAATAAAATTAATTCGTCATCCAAAAAATCTTCAAACGAATAAAAAGACATAAAAAAAATTCCTAAACTGCCTGTTCCAAGCAACTTTAGGAATTCTCTTTTGGTATAATTATTTTGTATCATAGCTAAATCAACTTAGCTTAAAGGTACAATTTCTTATTTGATGTTATTCTCTTTTAGCCAATTTTTGTATTTCTCAGCATTTTTCAAATGTTCTTGATAATCATTCGTATAAACGTGATAACCTGGTTTTGCTGGGTCTGCAACAAAGAAAATAAAATCATGATTTGCTGGAGATAAAACCGCATCAATTGCTCCTAAATTTGGCAAACAAATTGGTGCTGGCGGTAAACCTTTGTTACGATAAGTATTGTAAGCATTAGATGACCACGTCCATTTTTTGTACACACGTTGCACTTTTTTGTCCCAACCATTCTCCATTTTATACGCATAAATAGAAGTTGGATCAGCCTCCAGACGCATGTCCTTCGCCAAACGATTCATGTACGCACGTGCAACTCTTTGCTGTTCGTCCATATTATCAGACGATTCTAATTGTACGATAGATGCCAAAGTTGTTACCTGAAGTGGCGTCATATTTAGCGCTTTTGCTTTTGCCAAACGTTCTGCATTCCAAATTTTATCGTGTTGTGCAACCATTTTCTCTACAAACTTATCGGGTGTTAATCCCCAATACACAAAATATGTTTCTGGAATAAAGTATTGTTTGACAGTTTCATCATTAAGTGTCGAATCGTTTTTTTCTTTGACAAAATCACGAATTGCAGTCAAAACTTCGATAGAATCTGCATCAATTTGTTTCGAAACAGAACCTGCCAAATGATAAATTGTTGGCTCATTCTTTATTCTTAATTTTACTTCTTCTTGCTCTCCGCCTTGTAAACGATCTATAATATCGCGGTTAGAATCTGAGCTTGAGATTTTATATTTTCCAGATTTTATTGTTGCAGGATAATCTGCATCTTCTGCATATTGTTTAAACAAATTTACGTCCTTTAAATAAGGTTTTAAAGAATCTAAAACTTGTTCAAAATTTGCTCCACGAGAAATATAAATTGCACCATCTTTGGTTGCATTTCCTTTGAAACCGTCTATAAATGTACATCCGACAAATGCGAATGAACAGATTATTACGAGTAATAAATTTAATTTTTTCATATAGAATTAAATTTCTATTTCACCATCAAAAACTTTAACTGCTGGTCCGTTTAACCAAACATTTACAAATTTATGATTATTTTCTTCAAAATTAACAGATAAATCTCCACCTAAGGCTTTTATTTCAATTGATTTTTTATCAACTAAATTTTTAACATAAGCCGAAATAGCTGCTGCAGTAATTCCTGTTCCACAAGCTAAGGTTTCATTTTCTACACCACGTTCATAGGTTCTTATTTTAAGATTATTGTCGGGCGTAACTTCTACAAAATTTACATTAGATCCTTTTTCGAAATAAGGTGATCCATTTCTAATTTCTTTTCCACGATTGTAAACATCAACATCTTCAACCTTATTTACAAATTCTACGTGATGCGGCGAACCTGTGTTCATAAACAAATAATAATCGTGATCTTCGACTTCATCAACATCAATCATTTGTAAACGAATCACATTATTGTCAACAATACCGTGATGTAAACCATCTATGGCAGTAAATGTCATGTTTTCTGACGCAACGTCTAAATCATTTGCAAAACGAATAATACAACGTCCTCCGTTTCCACACATTGTACTCTCGTTACCATCTGAATTGAAATAAACCATTTTGAAGTCAGATTTGGTATCATTTTGTAGCAAAATTAACCCATCTGCTCCAACACCAAAATGGCGATCACATAGTCTATTTATAAGCTTTGTTGAGATAGGAAACGTTTGTTGACGATCATCTATCATTACAAAATCATTTCCTGCTCCTTGATATTTAGAAAACTTTAATTTCAAACTTCTTAATTTTTAAACAAAGTAAATACATTTTTGTCACTCTTAACTAATGTTATAAAATATTTATAATACAGTGTTAAGATGCGTTAAAGCTATTTGAAATGTTAACATTTTGGTCTTAAATTTGATTTAATCAATTCACAATAAAAAACACATTAAAAACTTATAAATATAAAGATGAAAAAATATACAGGTTACTTACTAGTTGGCTTAATGAGTTCTATGACAACTTTAGGAGGTTTTTATTTTATGAATGAAAGTGGTAATAATCCTTTTATCACAGATGCAAATAATAGTAAAAACGGAGATTTTCAGTTAGTAGATTACAAAGGAAATTATGGATATGATGCGCCTAATTTTGTAGAGGCATCAAAAAAGGCTGTGCACACAGTTGTAAGTATTAAAAATTATTCGAATCAAAAACAACAACAGCAACAACAATTTGATCCATTTGACTTTTTCTTTGGACAACCAGAACAACAGCAACGTCGCGGTCAACAACAGCAACAACAACCTGATCAACCATCAGGAATGGGATCTGGTGTAATTATTTCGCAAGATGGTTACATTGTTACAAACAATCACGTAATTGCTGGAGCGTCAAAAATAGAAGTTACGTTAAATAATCAAAAAAGTTACATTGCAGAATTAGTTGGAACAGATCCAAGTACGGATATTGCTTTATTGAAAATTAGCGAAAAAGGTTTACCATTTACAAAATTTGTAGATTCTGATGCTATTAATGTTGGAGATTGGGTATTAGCAGTTGGTAATCCATTTGGTTTAACTTCTACTGTTACCGCAGGTATCGTTTCGGCAAAAGGTCGTAGCATTAATATTTTAGGTAAAAACTCTGAATCGCCAATAGAATCATTTATTCAAACTGATGCAGCGATAAATCCAGGAAATTCTGGTGGAGCTTTGGTTAATGCAAATGGAGATTTAATTGGTATTAATACTGCTATTTCTTCGCCAACAGGTGCATATTCTGGTTATGGATTTGCTGTACCAACTAATTTGGTGAAAAAAGTTGTAGAGGATATTAAATCTTACGGAATTGTACAACGCGGATACTTAGGTATAAAAGGTTTTGATTTATCAAATGACCAAGCTGTTGCACAATATAACAAAGAGTTTAAGAAAAATATAAAAACACAAAACGGTGTAATGGTTACCGAATTAGTTTCTAAAGGTTCTGCAATAGATTCTGGTATAGAAAATGGTGACATTATTACAGAAGTTGACGGTAAAGAAGTAACATCTTTCTCTAGCTTATCTTTCTTAGTTGGTAGCAAACGTCCTGGTGATAAAGTCAACATCAAAGTAAGACGTGGTGCAGCTGACAAAACATATACAATTACATTAAAAGATGCAAAAGGTGGAACTAAAATTAGAAGTAAAGCAGATTTATCGCCAACAGAAATTTTAGGAGCAGAATTTGAGCCATTAACAGAGCGTCAAAAAGATAGTTTCGGAATAAATTACGGTGTAATGGTTAAGAATCTTGACAATTCAGGAAAATTAGCCGCCGCCGGTGTACAAGACGAATTTATTATCTTATCTGTGAATGATAAAGAAGTAAGTTCTCAGGATGCTATCGAAAAGATTCTGAAAAATTATAAAGGTCGTGTATCTATTAAGTTTGCCGACTATTATGGACGAATCTATACAAAAGGATTTACGATGGATTAAAATTTTGAGTCGATTTTAAATTTTAAAAAATCATTATAAATAGCTACAACAAATTTCGTTGTAGCTATTTATTTTTACACTAAATTCAAATCATATAAAACCAATCCTATGCAATTAAAAAAAATCATTACCTTTTTTGTATTATCATTATCCACTTTCTCATTTGCTCAAAGAGAAGATAATTTATACGGTTTTTCATTAGGCTATGCCAACCAATCTGGAAATTTTGGTAAAATAGGTGCTTTTTATACATTCGATTCTAATTCTTCTATTGCAACTAAAATTGACATCAACGCAAATATGGCGTATATGCGAGATGATTTTCAAATTATTCCAGAAATTGGTATAACAGGATACATTACTTCTTTCACATTATTAGATATTTTTCCCTTTGTAGAAACCGAATTTACACCGTATACCTTTACGCCAAAAGCAGGTTTTTCTATATTTACAATGGTAGATTTTGGCTTTGGATACGGAATAAAACTTCATGAAAAAGATAATTTTAAACCAATCAAAGGTTTTCAGCTTTCTTTAGGTATTAATATTCCTCTCAACTTACATCTCAAAATGATGTAAAACTAATTAATACTATTTTTCGTTTATGAAATACAATTTATTTACACTGCTTATTTTTCTATTTTTAGGAAACATGTTATTCGCTCAACAAAAATATAAGAATCCCGATTTTTTGTTTGGACCAACAATTGGTTATACAAATCAAGCAGGAAACTTTGGTAAAATTGGCGCTTTTGGAGAAGTTTTTTTAGGAAATTATTACGTTTTAAAATTAGATGTAAATGCAAACATGAGTTATATGCGCGATGATTTTCAATTAATTCCAGAAGCAGGATTTAGTTTTTATATTATGCCAGAACGTTCTGGTGGACTAGCTTTTTTCGCAGAAACCGAATTTACTCCGTACACTTTTACACCAAAAATTGGCTTATCATATATTACATTTATTGATTTTGGATTTGGTTATGGAATTGAAATGAAACAAAAACAAAACTTTAAATCAATCGATAAATTTCAATTCAGTTTTGGATTAAATATTCCATTAAACTTCAACATTTACTAATTATTCTTTAATTTTGTCAAATGAAAAAAATCCTTGTACTCTTTATCATTTTCATAAGTTTTAATGCAAAAGCACAGAAACAATTAACCGATTATTTTACGATAAATTTGGGTTATGAATATTGGAACGGAAACTACGGAAAAGTAGGTACAGACTTGTATTTGGTACAACAAAACAACAATATATTGGCATTTAGTGCAAATGCAAATTTGGGTTATATGAAAGATAAATTTCGTGTAATACCAGAAATTGGCGCAGGATATTTATTCAATTTTGAAAATAATACTGGTGATCCGTACAGTTCTAATTTTAGTTCTGCATTTTATGTTGTTCGTGTAGAAGTTTCTCCTTGGACAATAACGCCTAAAGTTGGTATTGCTGTGCTAAGTTTATTGGAATTGAATGCTGGATATTCTTTTGAATTCAGAGAAAATAAAGATTTTAAAGATATGAGTGGTTTTAGAGCCGGCTTAACTATTCACTTGCCGACTCAGCTTTTTTAGCATTTCTAAGTTTTTTACGCAACTCTTTCAATCGCATATACAAATCTGAAGTTGATACATTTTCTTCAATCGGTTTAAAAACTCCTTTATCAATATAAAAGAAAATAATTGCCTCATGGTCTGCAACCTTGAAAGCATTTGTAATTCCGTTGATTTTATTTTCTACCCAAGACATTTTACAGGTTTGTAAATCATAAACATGATCTTCGTTTCCTAAAATATCTTTAAAAATTAATTGTTCGCCTTGTACATACAAAACTCCACTTCCTTGAAAAGATTTCATTTTTAGAAAGCGACCTTGCGGACGACCAATATTGTAGCGTACAACAGCTTTTAGCGTAATATTATCTGGTAAACTCTCTAATGTATACAGTTCATTTTTCTCTCTTACTTTGGCATCGGAAATGGCAATAATAAAGAAAGTCGAAACAAAAACTCCGAAAATTAAAAAAATAATTAGAATTGATAATAATGCTGTCATATTGTTAAACTATGTTAGGATAAAGTTATAAAAAAACACGAAGTATACGATATATTCTTGTAAATATTTACCTTGCCCTAAAAATCAACTTAAAAATCATGAAAAATTCTATTTTACTACTCTTTCCTCTTGCTGTATTCGCCCAAAAAGGAGAAACTCAGTTAAAAATCAATACAATTACCTTACCTCTTGGTATGGTAAATTTGGGAATAGAACATGCGATAAGTAACAAAATCACTTTACAGGCAGATGGTTTTATATCTCCTTGGAAATCTTTTGCTGGAAATCATTTGCAAATGTATATGGCTTTTGGTGAAGGAAGATATTACTTTGACAAATCATTCAGTAAGTTTTATATCGGACCAAATATTGGAATTGGTTTTTTTGATATTCAAAAATGGAATTATTGGAATACAAATAATTATCAACGTGGTCTTACAATATTAACTGGAGCTACGATTGGTTATCAGGCAAAATTAAATGATCGATTAAATTTAGATATTTTTGTTGGTGGTGGTCATTCACAAGGAAACTACAAAGGTTATTATAAAGATGATTCTGGTATTGGAAGATATGATTCGGCACATGCGTTTAACAAAAGTGGCGAATGGTTGCTTTACAAAGGCGGAATAATGTTAACCTATAAATTAAAAAGAAAAAATCCATCTAAATAAGATGGATTTTCTTTCATAATTAGTGTTAATTAGTAAATTTAGAAAACCAAAATTTTTGCAGCATTTGCTTTTCCTTGTTTATCTATTGTTTTGATGAAATAAACTCCTTTATTCCATCCATTTGTATAAATTGTTTTAACAGATTTTCCTGTATCAACTAAATTTCCGTTTACATTATAAACTTGATAAGTAGAATAATCATACCCGATTGTGATCTGATTAACGTTACTTAAATATTTAATTGATTGATTTGATTTTGTAATATCATTAACGCCCAAAACTTCAAATGGAAATTTGTAGAAATCTGTTACATATGATGTAGCTGAATAATCACTTCCGTAATAAGCATACAAACGATCAAACTCACCCTTTCTATTTGCACCGTAACCAGCCATTGTTATATTTCCTTTTGCTGTACGCCCAGAGAAACTTGCCAATACATTATTCTCATCTTGCGCGATACTGTATGTATTTGCACCAACATTATTTTGTCTGTCTAAATAAGCATATACATATTCTATCTTATCATCGTTATTAACAATTCTAGGATCTAATGTTAATTGATTTAAGAATGGAGCAAATAATTCTGTTTCAGCAGAAATAGGTAATCTTACTTTTTTTACTTCTACACCTTTTGTATCATAATGTTTTACAAGACCAAATGCTTTATCTCCTTCCATTTCTCCAGCATTTAGACCTACAACATAATTATATGAATCTCCATTTGGAATTCTATTGAAATTAAGTGATAATAAATCTCCATTATGTACTGCTTCAAAATCTTGAGCTAATTCAAATTCTGGTAAATTATAAATTTTAATGTTAGTTATTCCTTCTCCAGTATCTATTAACATTGCAACCTGATCTTTTTGATTTGGCAACTCTACTAATTCTATACCTGATTCTATACCACCATTTGCAATATCATCGCTCAACGTTTTCAGAACTTCACCATCTTCGTTCACAACATAGTAATTAAACCATTCGCGATCATTTGGCATATCATAAAATAACGATCCGTAAGTAAACTCTAACTTATTATCCGTATTATAAACATTTCTTGAAATATCGTATTTATCAGTATTGTACAATAATCCAAAAGTAGTCATCGGAATTGTATAAGGATTTTCTGGATCAAACCCCAACACTGGTAATGCGTATGTTTTTTCTAATGCAAAAGTTTCTGTATCAATAAAATCTAATGCAAATTTTGCATTTGTGTTAAATTCTAACGTACTATTATCTAATAATTTTTCAGTAAAATGAGAAAAAACTAAATAATCTTTTCCATCTAAATTTTTATGAGCTATTGGCATTCCTACATAGTAGTTTACAAGATCAAAATCTACTTTGTATTCTAAATTACTTGCAGTATTGTTTAAATTTACTTTTTTTACTGTAAAATAGTCTTCGTCACTATCGTAAGTATAAACATTTAATTTTCCTTTAGAATCTTTTAAAATTTCTGCAGAAGATGCATCTTCTTTATAAAGGATATCTCCTGTTTCATTTACAAACCAAATTTGATGTTTTTGAAACTCTGGTCCTTGTCCTCCTTCAAAAAAGTGAACATAAACACCAACAATTAATTTGTTATTATTATCTAAAATCTTAGAAGAAAAATCTCCAATTGGTTCTGCTTTATTTGCTGTTGCAGGAATATTAATCGTAAACTGTTTATCAACTTTTAAATCATCTGTATATGTTTTAAATGTTAATGTTCCATTTTGACCATACTTAGCATCAATAGAAAACATAATTGTTTCATCTGTATCAACATTAGTTCCGTATGTCCAACGTTGTGCATTTATGTTACCAAAAGGTTTTAGTTCATTTACTTCAGCTCCTTTTTTTACAAAATCACTTGTAGTTTGTTCAAAACTTCCAAAACTATTTGCATCTTTTCCTCTGTTATAAGTACTCAAATCAAAGCTCTTATTTAATTTTTTTGAGTGATTTGATTTGTTATTTTTAATAACTGTTGTATTCGATTTATCAAAAATTGTTTGTGCTTGTGTAGTTGCACTAATACTAAAGATTGTTGCTAAAAGGATAAAAGTCTTCTTCATATTCTGTGTGTTATTTTTCTCAAATGAAGAAAGTTTTTATTAGAATAAGAACTACTTATCGTTTCATTTTGATGAATCTTACCGAAATTCATTAAGAATAAAAACCATTTAAAACATTAAAAATGAAACGATTAAACTTTAATAAAAACGAATAAAAAAATTAGGCTATTTTCTTATTTGATTTATAAATTTCCCGAAATATTAAAATAAGTAATACAACGATTAAAATTATAGGAAGTTTAAAAAATGATAATTTATCTAAAAATGTTTGATCTTTATACAATAGATAATCAAAACTTCTTTCTAAAGCATTCAAATTAATCTTTTCTATTTTAGAATTAGAGGTCTTTATAATATCCATATATTTTTTATATGTAACAAAATCTTTTAATTCGAACGCATTTTGCGCCAATAATTTATATATCTGATTTTGTATCAACAATTCTTGAGCAAGATTTTTATCTTTTAAAACCTGATTTAATAAATCATTTGCTTGACGAAATTCTCTCTTTGATTGATGAATTCTAGCTAAACTTATTGTTGCAGACTGATCGTATTCTATCAAATTATTTTTTTTGATGACAGACAATGCATTATTTAAAAAATAGGTTGCAGAGTCTAAATCTTGTTTATCAATCAAACAATTTGATTTCTCGATGTACACTAATGCTAAATTATTAACGACACTCTGATTTTGCTCTGCGCTTTTATAAGCTGAAATTGCTTTATTATAATATTTTAAAGCAAAATCACAATCTAAATCATCTTTGTAACCATTGCCTTTTACACCATATATATTTCCCAAATACATAGAGCGTTTTTCTTTTGGAAAACTAGAGGATGTTATTATTTTTACCGACTCATCCAAATAATCACGAGATTGTGTATTATAACCGTACAACTGAAAAAGTTCGCCAATTCGTCCTAAAATTCGTGCTTCGTTAAAAATATCTTTCTCTTTTTTTATATATTCATACGTTTCAAACACATATTTCAATGCATTGTAGCTATCGTCTAAAGAACTATACGCATTCGTTTTTATTAATCTTGCAGTAATCTGATCATTTCGATCATTGGAGTTTTTAATTATTCGATCTGCAATTTCAATTGCTTTTTTAGGATTAATGTAAACATAATCGTACGCTATTCGGATGCTGTCTACCTTTTCTGCAAAAACAACTTGAGAAGCAAAAAAAAGTAGTATGTATAAAAATTTATTGCTCATTATCGTTTAATTTTTTGATAAAAACAGAAGGTGTGATACCTGTTATTAATTTAAAAAATGTCGTAAAACTACTTTGAGAAACAAATCCACTCAACTTTGCTAAATGACTAATTTTATATAATCTATACTTTTTATCCTCTGTTAGACAATTTACAATATAATAAATACGTAATTCATTAATGTAATTATTAAAACTTTTTTGTTTGATATTATTTAAAATTGACGATAAATATTTGACATTCGTATCCAGTTCTTTGGCTAAAATAGCAATAGAAATTGTGGGATTTAGATAACCTTTACTTTTTTCGAAGGCTTCTAATCTTTCAAGAATTTGAGATTCTACACGATCCGAAATCATGTTTGTTTTATTAATAGATGAATCCATTTCCACCTTTTTCTTTTTATAAAAAATGGTAAATAAAATCAATCCAAAAAGTACAACACTAAAAATTATCGATAATAGAGTTAAATTTTTATCGTCTATAACTTGTTGTGTTTTTTGTTTTTCTAATAATTTATTTGCTAAATAATTTCGTGTAACTTTTTTCTCAATCGTTAATCGATCATTTAATTCGTTGAGTTTTCTATTGTTAACTGCATAATTTTGTAAATCATTCTTTTTGAGATAAAATGATTGTAGTTTCTTAACCAAAATAAATTTCTCCACTTCATTTGATATCTTGGGTAAACTATCTTGTAATAAAATGGCTTGATTTTCTGAAGAAATTGGTTTTATAATATTTGCATTAATTGCCAAATCATAACGCAAATCTATAAATTTATGATGAATAGAATTGATCCAGTCTTTATCATTAGATTTTACTTGTGCTTGCATTTTCTTTGCTTGCTTTTTAAATCCTAAATAATGAGCTAAATCTGATCCTATGATATAATATTTGTCTTTTAATTCTTGATTATCTGTAGAAATAATCTCTGGCTCTATCGAAAAAAATAATTCTAAAGCTTCTATATCTTTTGAGACATAAACTTTAATTTTTATTAAATCGAGTTGATAATTTAATTTCTGAAAATTAGAAGTCGAGTTATTTATCAGGTATTCATATATCCTGATCGTTTTATTATTATCTGTTTTTATTTGTTGTATTGCTTCATTGTAAAATGTATTATTCTCCTCACTATTCTGAGAATAACAACTAATAGAAAACAACAAAACTATTAAATATACAAACTTCATCTTCTTACAACTAAACCTTAGTGTAAAAATAAAAAAACTCTGAACTAATCAGAGCTTTTTTACAGATATATAATTAAAATTTTATATTTTTTTGTTAAATCGGTGTATTCATATCAAATGCTTCCAAATATTCGGCAACACGTTTTACAAACATTCCTCCTAATGCACCATCTACAACACGGTGATCGTAGGCATGAGATAAGTACATTTTATGGCGAATTGCAATCATATCACCTTGTGGTGTTTCTATAACAGCAGGTTTCTTTACAATAGCTCCTACTGCTAAAATTGCAACTTGTGGTTGTGGAATAATTGGTGTTCCTAAAATATTCCCAAAAGTACCTATATTGGTAATTGTATATGTACCACCTTGTATTTCGTCTGGTTTCAATTTATTTGTACGCGCACGGTTTGCTAAATCATTAACTTGTTTTGCTAAACCAGCTAAATTGTATTGATTGGCATTTCTAATAACAGGAACAATTAAATTTCCACTTGGTAAAGCAGCAGCCATACCAACGTTTATATTTTTCTTTTTGATAATTTTATCTCCATCTACAGAAACATTAATCATCGGAAAATCTTCGATAGCTTTAGCTACAGCTTCTATAAAAATTGGTGTAAATGTAATTTTTTCACCGTGTTTTTTTAAGAATTCGTTTTTGTTTTTATTTCTCCATAAAACAATATTCGTCATATCAACTTCTACAAAAGAAGTAACATGAGGTGCAGCTTGTTTTGCTTGTAGCATATTTTGCGCAATAATTTTACGCATTCTATCCATTTCTATAATCTCATCTCCATTTGCAAGAGAAACTGGTGCAGATTGCGTTTTAGCAGCCGGAGCAGAAGTTACCGCATTAACAACTGGTGGTGTAACTTTATTTCCTTTATTTTTTACAAAATCTAAAATATCATCTTTTGTAACACGTCCTTCTTTACCAGAACCCGAAATTTGATCTAACTCTGTTTGAGAAACTCCTTCCTCTTTTGCGATAGATTTAACCAAAGGAGAATAAAACTTATCGTCTGATGAAACGATAACCGCATCAGTTTTGATAGACGCTACATCTTTTTCAATTGTTTTTACAGCATCTGCAATTTCTTCATCGCTATTTGCATCAACTGTTTCTTGTGGTTGATCAACAACTCCATCAACAGATAGGATTGCAATTGGTTCACCTATTTTTGCAATTCCATCAACTGGAATTAATATTTTTTTTAAAACTCCTGCAACTGGCGAAGGAACATCAGAATCTACTTTATCTGTAGCAATCTCTACGATTGATTCGTCCTCTGCAATTGTATCTCCAATATTCTTAATCCAATTGGTTACAGTGGCCTCCATCACACCTTCACCCATCGAAGGTAGAATTAATTTATAGTCAGACATGCTTGTGTTTATTTGCTTGATACAAATCTAAACATTTTTTCGATTCAAAAAAATGCATTTTTTAAGAATTATTCAATTTAGTTTTTGATTATCTCTAAAAAAATCGATTTATATTATCTTTTTCATAATAATACCAAATCTAATTACAGCTATTTTACGAATTTGATATTTATTCATAAAAAAATCCCCCAATCATAGATTGAGGGATTCTTGAAATATTTAAGAATGATTTCTTAAGCTTCGTAAGTTGCTGTACCGTTGTTAGTTTGAGGTTCTTTGATTTCACCAAAGCTTTTCTCGAAGTTAACTACGTTTTCTGCTAACGATTTAGATAATTGTTTCGCTTGTAATGGAGACAAGATGATTCTTGATTTTACGCTTGGTCTTGCACCTGGTAAAAATTGAACGAAATCTACAACGAACTCTGATGGAGAGTGGTTGATGATTGCCCCTGTTGCGTAAACACCTTGAGCGACTAATTCGTTTAACTCAATGTTTAATCCTTCGTTTTGTTGATTTTCTGACATTATAATTCTTGTTTTGCGTTTATTAATTCCTCGTATTCACGATTAGATCCTACGATTATACTTTGGTACTCTTTTAATCCAGTTCCTGCAGGAATTAAGTGTCCAACGATTACGTTTTCTTTTAATCCTACTAAACCATCTACTTTACCAGCTACAGCTGCTTCGTTAAGAACTTTTGTTGTTTCCTGGAACGATGCTGCAGACATAAATGATTTTGTCTGTAAAGATGCTCTTGTAATCCCTTGTAAAACTGCTTCTGCTGTTGCAGGTAAAGCTTCACGAGCTGTTACTAAAACTTTATCTTCACGTTTTAATTTAGAGTTTTCATCACGTAATTCGCGAACTGTGATAATTTGTCCTGGTTTTAAATCAGCACTATCTCCAGCTTCTTCTACGACTTTCATTCCGAACAAACGATCATTTTCTTTCATGAAATCGTCTTTATGCTCTAAACTATCTTCTAAGAATCTTGAATCTCCTGAATCTACAATTCGAACTTTACGTAACATTTGACGTACGATAATCTCGAAGTGTTTATCATCAATTTTTACACCTTGTAAACGATATACATCTTGAATTTCGTTTACTAAGTATTCTTGAACCGCTGTTGGTCCTAAGATTTTCAAGATATCTTCTGGAGTTGTTGCACCATCAGATAAAGATTCACCTGCACGAATAAAGTCATTTTCTTGAACTAATATTTGTGCCGATAATTTAACTAAGTAACGACGAATCTCACCATTTTTAGATTCAACGATGATTTCACGGTTACCACGTTTTATTTTTCCGAATGAAACAACACCATCCATTTCACAAACAACTGCTGGGTTAGATGGGTTACGAGCTTCTAATAACTCAGTAATACGAGGTAAACCTCCTGTAATATCTCCAGATTTTGCAGATTTACGTGGGATCTTAACCAAGATTTTACCAGCATTAATTTTCTCGCCATCATTTACCATAAGGTGGGCACCTACAGGTAAATTGTATGTTTTCTCTTCACCATCAATTGTGATAACTCTTAACGCAGGAACTAACTTTTTATTACGTGATTCCGAAATAACTTTTTCTTGGAATCCTGTTTGCTCATCAATTTCGATTTGGAAAGTGATACCTTGCTCTAATTGTTCGTACTCGATTTTACCAGTAGATTCCGCGATGATAACCCCATTATAAGGATCCCAACTTGCAATCTCTTGACCTTTCTTAACAATAGCTCCATTTTTAACAGCTAAGATTGTACCGTATGCAATGTTTGTTTGTTGACGAACATTTCCAAATTCATCAGAAATTTTCATTTCTGTAGAACGAGAAACTACGATATCAACTTTGTTACCTGCATCATCTGTACTTTCTACCGTACGTAAATCATCAAAATCTACTGTTCCGTCAAATTTAGATACAACTGTATTTTGCTCAGAAACGTTTCCGGCAGTACCCCCAACGTGGAAAGTACGTAATGTTAACTGTGTACCAGGTTCACCAATAGATTGTGCAGCAACTACACCTACAGATTCTCCTTTTTGTACACCTTTACCTGTTGCCAAGTTACGTCCGTAACATTTTGCACAAATACCAGTTTTAGCCTCACATGTTAATGGAGAACGTACTTCTACGTGCTCTATACCTGCAGCTTCTAAAATATCACCAGCTTCTTCATTAATGATTTGACCAGCAGAAACTATTAATTCCCCATTATCTGGGTTAGTAATATCATTTAAAGAAGTACGACCTAATACACGAGAAGATAAACTTTCGATTATTTCTTCTTTTTTCTTAAGTGCAGATACTTCTAATCCTCTTAATGTACCACAATCCTCGTGCATTACGATAACGTCTTGTGCAACGTCAACTAAACGACGAGTTAAGTATCCCGCATCGGCAGTTTTTAAGGCAGTATCGGCAAGACCTTTACGCGCACCATGCGAAGAAATAAAGTACTCTAAGATTGACAGACCTTCACGGAAGTTAGAGATAATTGGATTTTCGATGATATCCCCACCAGTAGAACCAGCTTTTTGAGGTTTTGCCATCAATCCACGCATACCTGATAACTGACGAATTTGCTCTTTAGATCCACGTGCTCCAGAATCAAGCATCATAAATACAGAGTTAAATCCTTGTTGATCTTCTGTCATACGTTTCATTACAATTTCTGTTAATGTTGCATTGGTTGTTGTCCAAACATCAATTACTTGGTTGTAACGTTCGTTATTTGTAATAAGACCCATGTTATAGTTCATCTTGATGTTCTCAACTTGGTTGATCGCACCTGAGATAAGCTCTTTCTTTTGTTCTGGGATTAAGATATCTCCTAATGAGAAAGATAAACCTCCTTCAAAGGCATTACGGTATCCTAATTGTTTCATATCATCAAGGAAGGCTGCCGTTGTAGGGAAGTCTGTAATCTTGATGATTTTATTAATAATAGTACGTAACGATTTTTTCGTTAATACTTCATTAATATAACCTACTGTTTTCGGTACGATTTGGTTAAATAACACACGTCCTACTGAAGTTTCGATTAATTGGTTCTCGATTAATTCTTCTCCTTGACGAATAGTTCCTTTTACACGAATTGGTGCATTAAGATCTACAGCTCCTTCGTTATAAGCGATTTGAACTTCTTCATCAGAATAGAAAGTTAATCCTTCTCCTTTTACTGTAAACTGGTGGTCAGTACGACGAATTTTCGTCATGTAGTACAGACCCAATACCATATCCTGAGATGGTACAGTAATTGGAGAACCATTTGCAGGATTCAAAATATTTTGAGAAGCCAACATTAATAATTGTGCTTCTAAAACAGCTTCTGGTCCTAATGGTAAGTGAACGGCCATCTGGTCACCATCGAAATCGGCATTGAAGGCAGTACACACTAATGGGTGTAAACGAATTGCTTTACCTTCGATTAATTTCGGTTGGAATGCTTGGATACCTAAACGGTGTAACGTAGGGGCACGGTTTAATAAAACTGGGTGTCCTTTGATTACGTTTTCTAAAATATCCCAAACAACTGGCTCTTTTTTATCAATAATTTTCTTAGCCGATTTTACTGTTTTTACAATTCCACGCTCGATTAATTTACGAACAACAAATGGTTTGTATAACTCAGCAGCCATATCTTTTGGTAAACCACATTCGTGTAATTTAAGTGTTGGTCCAACAACAATTACAGAACGAGCAGAATAATCTACACGTTTACCTAATAAGTTTTGACGGAAACGACCTTGTTTACCTTTTAATGAATCAGATAATGATTTTAACGGACGATTACCATCAGCTTTTACAGCAGATGCTTTACGTGTGTTATCGAATAATGAATCTACAGCCTCTTGTAACATACGTTTTTCATTACGTAAGATTACTTCTGGTGCTTTAATTTCCATTAATCGTTTCAAACGATTGTTACGGATAATTACACGACGGTATAAATCATTAAGATCTGATGTTGCAAAACGACCTCCATCTAATGGAACTAATGGGCGTAATTCTGGTGGAATAACCGGAATAACACGCATTACCATCCATTCTGGGCGGTTTACATGACGCATATTAGACTCACGTAACGCTTCTACAACTTGTAAACGTTTTAACGCTTCTGTACGACGTTGTTTAGAAGTTTCGTTATGTGCTTTATGTCTTAATTCGTAAGATAATTCATCTAAATTGATACGAGATAATAGGTCTTCTAATGCTTCAGCACCCATTTTCGCAACAAATTTATTTGGATCAGTATCTTCTAAGTATTGATTCTCGATTGGAAGAGTTTCTAAAATATCTAAATACTCTTCTTCTGATAAGAAATCTAATCTTTTTAATTCTTCACCTTCTGGTCCTTTAGCAATACCTGCTTGTATTACGACATATCTTTCGTAATAAATTACCATATCTAATTTCTTAGATGGTAATCCTAAAATGTAACCAATTTTGTTAGGTAATGAACGGAAATACCAAATGTGTGCAATTGGCACAACTAAGTTGATGTGTCCTATGCGCTCACGACGAACTTTCTTTTCAGTAACTTCTACCCCACAACGGTCACAAACGATACCTTTATAACGGATTCTTTTATATTTTCCGCAGGCACATTCGTAATCTTTTACAGGTCCAAAGATACGTTCACAGAATAACCCATCACGCTCTGGTTTGTGCGTTCTATAGTTAATCGTTTCAGGTTTTAAAACTTCACCTTTTGATTCTTGAAGAATCGATTCTGGAGAAGCTAACCCAATACGAATTTTTGTGAATTGACTTGTTTTATTTTTTGTTGACATATAGAAATGTATCTAACAATTATATTATTATAACGAAAAGGGAGAATAATAGGTTGCCCTATTATTCTTCCAAGTTTATGTCTAATCCAAGACCTTGTAATTCATGTAACAATACGTTAAATGATTCTGGAATTCCAGGTTCTGGCATTGGGTCTCCTTTTACGATTGCTTCGTAAGTTTTTGCACGTCCAATTACGTCATCCGACTTAACTGTTAAGATTTCGCGTAGGATATTAGATGCACCAAATGCTTCTAATGCCCAAACCTCCATCTCTCCAAAACGTTGACCACCGAATTGTGCTTTACCTCCTAATGGCTGTTGAGTAATTAGTGAGTATGGTCCGATAGAACGCGCGTGCATTTTATCATCTACCATGTGTCCTAATTTCAACATGTAAATCACCCCAACAGTTGCTTTTTGAGCAAAACGTTCTCCTGAGTTACCGTCGTATAAGTACGTAGTACCGAAACGTGGTAAACCAGCTTCTTCCGTTAATTGATCAATTTGCTCTGCTGATGCACCATCAAAGATAGGAGTTGCAAATTTGCGTCCTAACTTCATACCTGCCCATCCTAATACCGTTTCATAAATCTGACCGATATTCATACGAGAAGGTACCCCAAGTGGGTTAAGTACAATGTTAACTGGTGTTCCGTCTTCTAAGAAAGGCATATCTTCGTCACGAACGATACGAGCAACAATACCTTTGTTACCGTGGCGTCCTGCCATTTTATCCCCAACTTTCAGTTTACGTTTTTTCGCAATATAGATTTTTGCTAATTTAACGATACCTGCTGGTAATTCATCTCCAACAGAGATTGTAAATCTTTCGCGGTTAAGAGCTCCTTGTAAATCGTTGTACTTAATTTTATAATTATGTATTAACTCTTTTACTAATTCGTTCTTATCCTCGTCTGTTGTCCATAAAGATTCTAAACCTGTTAAATTTAAGAAATGTTCAACATTAGATAATATTTTTTGAGTATACTTAACGCCTTTCTTGATAACTTCTTCATTCAAGTCGTTGTAAATACCTTGAGAAGTTTTTCCGTTTAATAAAACGTATAATTTCTCTAATAATACTTCTCTTAATTCGTTAAACTTAACGTCATATTCTCCTTCTACACTATCAATGATAGCTTTGTCTTGAGAACGTTTACGTTTATCTTTAATACTACGTGAAAATAATTTTTTGTTGATAACAACACCGCGTAATGATGGAGAAGCTTTAAGAGAAGCATCTTTTACATCACCAGCTTTGTCACCAAAGATTGCACGTAATAATTTTTCTTCAGGTGTTGGATCTGATTCTCCTTTTGGAGTAATCTTACCAATTAAAATATCACCAGGTTTTACTTCTGCTCCGATACGGATCATACCGTTTTCATCTAAGTCTTTTGTAGCCTCTTCAGAAACGTTAGGAATGTCAGCTGTTAACTCTTCCATACCTAATTTTGTATCACGTACATCTAATGAATACTCATCGATGTGGATAGATGTAAACCAGTCTTCGCGAACAGCTTTTTCTGAGATTACAATGGCATCCTCAAAGTTGTACCCTTGCCAAGGCATAAAGGCAACAACCATGTTACGACCAATTGCTAATTCTCCTCCTTCTGTTGCGTAACCTTCAGATAAAACTTGACCTTTTTCTACGCGGTCTCCAATTTTAACGATTGGTTTTAATGTAATCGTTGTTCCTTGGTTGGTTTTTCTGAATTTTGTTAAATTATATGTTTTCTCAGATGAGTCAAAGTTTACCAACTCTTCATCTTCTGTTCTATCATATTTTATTGTTATAATGTCAGCATCTACGTATGTTACTGTACCTTCACGTTCTGCATTTACTAAGATTCTTGAATCTTTTGCAACTTGCTTCTCTAATCCAGTACCTACAATAGGTGCTTGAGGTTTTAATAATGGAACTGCCTGACGCATCATGTTCGATCCCATCAACGCACGGTTGGCATCATCATGCTCCAAGAAAGGAATAAGAGATGCTGAGATAGAAGCAATCTGGTTTGGCGCAACGTCGATTAAATCTACTTCTGATGGAGTTACAACTGGGAAATCTCCATCTTCACGAGCAGTTACACGTTCTGTAGCAATAGTACCATCGTCGGTCATGTCGATATTGGCTTGAGCAATTACTTTAGATTCTTCCTCTTCCGCAGTTAAATAGATAGGTGCTGATTCGACGTCCACAATTCCTTCTTCTACTTTTCTGTACGGTGTTTCGATGAACCCTAAGTTATTAACTTTAGCGAATACACATAATGACGAAATCAAACCAATGTTTGGTCCCTCAGGAGTTTCAATTGGACATAAACGTCCATAATGAGTGTGGTGTACATCTCGTACCTCGAATCCCGCTCTTTCTCTTGATAAACCTCCAGGTCCTAATGCTGATAAACGACGTTTGTGTGTAATCTCTGATAATGGATTCGTTTGATCCATGAACTGAGATAACTGGTTCGTTCCGAAGAATGAGTTGATAACAGATGATAATGTTTTTGCATTAATCAAATCGATTGGTGTAAACACCTCGTTGTCACGAACATTCATTCTTTCGCGGATAGTTCTAGCCATACGTGCTAAACCTACTCCGAATTGGCTAGCCATTTGCTCACCTACTGTTCTAACACGACGGTTAGATAAGTGGTCAATATCATCTACCTCTGCTTTAGAGTTAACTAATTCGATTAAGTATTTAATAATCGAAATGATATCTTCACGAGTTAATACTTGTACTTCCTCGCTAATGCTTAAGCCTAATTTTTTGTTTAATCTGTAACGACCTACTTCACCTAATGAATAACGTTGGTCAGAGAAGAATAATTTATCAATAATTCCTCTAGCTGTTTCCTCATCTGGTGGCTCAGCGTTACGTAATTGTCTATAGATATACTCTACGGCTTCTTTTTCAGTATTCGTAGGGTCTTTCTGTAGTGTATTGTGGATAATTCCATAATCTGCAGAATTGATATCTTCTTTGTGTAATAAGATTGTTTTTACACCTGAATCTACGATTTGATCGATGTGATCTTTTTCTAAGATTGTTTCACGGTCTAAAATAATTTCATTACGTTCGATAGATACAACTTCTCCAGTGTCTTCATCTACGAAATCCTCGTGCCATGTATTTAATACACGTGCAGCAAGTTTACGACCTACAACTTTTTTCAAAGTTGCTTTGTTTACTTTAACTTCTTCTGCTAAATCAAAAATTTCTAAGATATCTTTATCTCTTTCATATCCGATAGCACGTAATAAAGTTGTTAAAGGTAACTTTTTCTTACGGTCGATATAAGCGTACATAACGCTATTAATATCTGTTGCGAACTCAATCCAAGATCCTTTGAAAGGAATGATACGAGATGAGTACAATTTTGTACCATTCGCATGGAAAGATTGCCCAAAGAATACCCCAGGAGAACGGTGTAATTGTGATACAATAACACGTTCGGCACCATTTATAATAAATGATCCTGAAGGAGACATGTAAGGAATTGTTCCTAGATATACGTCTTGTACAACTGTTTCAAAATCCTCATGTTCATCGTCTGTACAGTACAATTTAAGGCGAGCCTTTAATGGAACACTGTACGTTAATCCTCTTTCGATACACTCATCAATTGTGTAACGTGGTGGATCTACGAAATAATCTAAGAATTCTAAAACAAACTGATTGCGTGTATCCGTGATTGGAAAATTCTCAGCAAATGTTCGGTAAAGACCTTCATTTTTTCGTTGGTCAGGTCTTGTTTCCAACTGGAAAAAATCTTCAAACGATTTGATCTGAATGTCAAGGAAATCTGGGAACTGAGCGACTGCTTTTGCAGTAGAAAAGTTCAATCTTTCTTTTTTCTCAGTCGTGCTTAATGTTGCTTTAGTGGCCAATTTCGAATGAATTTTGGTTTATATAATGACTTTATGCGTAAAAAGGTTTAGACCTAACACGCTATGTGTTAGGTCCAAACCTATATTGTTGAGTAATAAAAATTACTTCAATTCTACTACTGCACCAGCTTCTTCTAGCTGTTTCTTTAAAGCTTCAGCTTCGTCTTTAGAAACTGCTTCTTTAACTGTTGCAGGAACTGAATCTACTAAATCTTTAGCTTCTTTTAATCCTTTTCCAGTTAATTCTTTTACTAATTTAACTACTGCTAATTTAGATGCTCCACTTTCTTTTAAGATAACGTCGAATTCAGTTTGCTCTTCAGCAGCCTCTCCTCCACCTGCAGCAACGATAACTGCAGCAGCAGCTGGTTCGATACCATATTCATCTTTTAAGATTGTAGATAATTCATTAACTTCTAATACTGTTAAGTTTACTAACTCTTCAGCTAATTTTTTTAAATCTGCCATTTTAATTTTTTTTGTTTGTCAACTATTTAATATGAGTGTGTCCTATTCTTCTGATGCTCCTTCTTCTTTTGAAGCGTCTTTGTTCTCTAATTGAGAAACAAGAGTTTTGATTGGAGACTGAAGTAACATTACGATATCTGCGATTAATTCTTCGCGAGATTTTAATGCAACTAATTGAGGTAATTTGTCATCACCAACAAAAGTATTATCTTCAATCCAAGCTCCTTTTAAGATAGGTTTTTCAGATTTTTTTCTAAAAACATCAATAACTTTAGCTGGTGCATTACCAACTTCAGCAGTCATTAAAGCTGTATTCCCTTTTAAAGATCCATAAAGCTCTTCGAAGTTTTTGTCTTCTACTTGCTCCATTGCTTTCTTTAATAAAGTGTTTTTTACTACGCGTAAAGATACATTGCCTTTATAGCAAGCTCTTCTCAATTCAGTAGTATTAACAGCGTTTAATCCATCGATATCTGCTAAGTAGATGATTTTTGCTTCCGCTAATACAGCTTGCAATTCATCTATCATATTTGCTTTATCTTGTTTTGTCATTGCCATAATCTACTAATTTTAAGCGTTTACACTTTTTGGATCAACTGGTACACCTACTGATTGAGTTGTAGAAAGCGTAATGCTTCTTACATACGTTCCTTTAGCAGCTGTTGGTTTTAATTTAACTAAAGTTTGAATTAATTCATTCGCATTTTCTTTAATTTTATCAGCATCAAAAGATACTTTACCAATTGCAGCGTGGATAATTCCGTAACGGTCTACTTTGAAATCGATTTTACCTGCTTTAACTTCAGAAACGGCTTTACCAACTTCTACAGTTACAGTTCCTGATTTTGGGTTAGGCATTAATCCACGAGGTCCTAAAATACGTCCTAATGGTCCTAATTTACCCATTACAGCTGGCATTGTAACGATAACGTCAACATCTGTCCAACCTTCTTTAATTTTTTGTAAGTATTCATCTAATCCTACATAATCAGCTCCTGCAGCTTTTGCTTCAGCTTCTTTGTCTGGAGTTACTAATGCTAATACTTTTACATCTTTACCAGTTCCGTGAGGTAATGAAACTACTCCACGTACCATTTGGTTAGCTTTCTTAGGATCTACTCCTAAACGAACTGCTATATCAACTGATGCATCAAACTTTGCGTAATTAACTTCTTTTACTAATGAAGACGCGTCTTCTATTGAGTAAAGTTTGTTTTTATCTACTTTAGCTTGTGCTTCCTTTTGCTTTTTTGTTAACTTTGCCATTTCCTAAAATGTGTTTTTAATTATTCTGGAGCTTGACCGCCTTTTACAGTTATACCCATAGAACGCGCAGTTCCAGCAACCATTTTCATAGCAGACTCGATAGTAAAACAGTTCATGTCTACTAACTTGTCTTCAGCAATAGCTCTAATTTGATCCCAAGTGATTGATCCAACTTTTTGACGGTTAGGAACACCTGATCCTTTTTTCAATTTCGCAGCTTCCATTAACTGAATTGCAGCTGGTGGAGTTTTAATTACGAAATCAAACGATTTGTCTTGATACACTGTAATAACAACTGGTAACACTGCACCTTGTTTCTCTTGTGTACGTCCATTAAATTGTTTACAAAACTCCATAATGTTAACACCTGCAGCACCTAAAGCCGGTCCTACTGGTGGCGAAGGATTTGCTTGTCCTCCTTTAACTTGAAGTTTTACAACTTTTTCAATTCTTTTTGCCATTTTTTTAATTCTTAAAATTAAGCGTTATGTGGAAGCAGCCTAAATTTCTACTTTAATAATTGTGTTGAAAGGTTATGATACCTTCTCAACTTGATTAAAACTTAACTCTAAAGGTGTTTTACGTCCGAAGATTAAAACCATTACCTCTAATTTACGTTTGTCCTCAATAATTTTTTCAACAGTTCCGTTGAAACCGTTAAAAGGTCCGTCGATAACTTTTACATTTTCTCCTATAATATATGGGATAGAAATTGATGTATCTACATTTTCAGCTAATTCGTCAACTTTACCTAACATTCGGTTTACTTCCGATTGTCTCATTGGTACAGGATTTCCTCCTTTTGTTGCACTTAAAAAGCTAATTACACCTGATGTATTCTTTACCATGTGAGGAATTTCTCCTACAAGTTCAGCTTCTATCATAATGTAACCAGGAAAGTGAACTTTTTCCTTTTGATATTTTTTACCGTTACGGATTTGAATCACTTTTTCCATAGGAACAACAATCTGTCCTACATAATCATTCAAATTTTGGTATTGAATTTCTCTTTCAATGTAATCTTTTACTTTTAGCTCTTGACCAGCCACAGTTTTGATTACGTACCATTTCTTTTCACTCATGATTCTATAATTGCTAAACGGGATGTGTTACAAACTAAAAAGCGCCGTAGATGAAATTCAACACTTGTGTGAATATCGTATCTACCGCATATAAAAATATAGCTAACAAAACTGTAGCTATTGCAACAATAATTGTGTCTTTTTGTAGACTAGCAAAAGATGGCCATGTTACATGTTCTTTAAACTCTACAAAAGAATCTTTAAAATATTGTACGACTTTCATATCGTTTTAAATTAGCACGGGCACAAGGATTCGAACCCTGATCAACGGTTTTGGAGACCGCTATTCTACCATTGAACTATGCCCGTAGAATAAAAAAAGAGTGGTAATCTATGAAGATTACCACATCTTCTGTATTATATAATTAGAATATTATTCTAAAATTTCAGTTACCTGACCTGCACCTACTGTACGTCCACCTTCGCGGATAGCGAAACGTAAACCTTCGTTTAATGCAATTGGTTGTAATAATTCAACTGTAATAGTTAAGTTATCTCCTGGTAAAACCATCTCTACACCTTCTGGTAAGTTGATTTCTCCTGTTACGTCAGTTGTACGTACGTAAAACTGTGGACGGTAACGGTTGTGGAATGGAGTGTGACGACCACCTTCTTCTTTAGTTAAGATATAAACCTCAGCCTTGAATTTTTTGTGAGGAGTTACAGATCCAGCCTTAGCGATAACCATACCTCTACGGATATCAGACTTTTCAATACCTCTTAATAATAAACCTACGTTATCTCCAGCTTCACCTCTATCTAAGATTTTACGGAACATTTCAACACCTGTTACAGTAGAAGTTAATTTTTCTTCTCCCATACCTACGATATCTACTCCTTCACCTGAATTAATAACACCTGCTTCGATACGTCCTGTTGCTACAGTACCACGACCTGTAATAGAGAATACATCCTCTACTGGCATTAAGAATGGTTTATCTTGATCACGAACTGGTTGCTCAATCCAAACATCAACTTTCGCCATTAAGTCTAAAACAGTATCAACCCATTGAGGCTCACCGTTTAATGCACCTAAAGCAGAACCTTGAATAACTGGAGTGTTATCACCATCGTACTCATAAGAAGACAATAAGTCTCTTACTTCCATTTCTACTAATTCTAATAACTCTTCATCGTCAACCATATCAACTTTGTTTAAGAAAACAACGATACGAGGAACGTTTACTTGGCGACATAATAAGATGTGCTCGCGAGTTTGAGGCATTGGACCATCAGTAGCAGCTACTACTAAGATACCACCATCCATTTGAGCAGCTCCTGTTACCATGTTCTTTACGTAATCCGCGTGACCTGGACAGTCAACGTGTGCGTAATGACGGTTTGCAGTTTCGTACTCTACGTGAGATGTATTAATTGTAATACCTCTTTCTTTTTCTTCTGGAGCGTTGTCGATTTGATCAAAAGCTTTTGCTTCTGAAAAACCAGCGTCAGCTAATACTTTAGTAATCGCAGCAGTCAAAGTTGTTTTACCGTGGTCAACGTGACCAATAGTACCAATATTTAAGTGCGGCTTGTTACGGTTAAAAGTTTCCTTTGCCATTTTACTTTTTATTAATTTCTATTGTTATACTTAAATTAAAAAAATAACTTTAATTATTTTCAAGTGCAAAAATACACTTTTTGATTGATATATAAAGTATTTTATTTCTTGATTTAATGTTAACCTTGAATAAATTTAGTTTCAACAACCACTTTAAAGATTAACCAAACTGGATTCCACCAGATTTTTATTGAGCGGGAAACGAGACTCGAACTCGCAACATTCAGCTTGGAAGGCTGACGCTCTACCAATTGAGCTATTCCCGCGTTTACTTTAATTTTCATAAAGCATTGCAAATTTAGAAATTATATACTAATTCGCAAAATGATTTAAAGAAAATTAAAATAGTATTTGTGGGGAGAGCAGGATTCGAACCTGCGAAGGTGAAACCAACGGATTTACA